>JAVBVJ010000102.1:0-4144 GCA_031554355.1 Oscillospiraceae bacterium | reverse complement strand
CTTTATCGCAGTGCCGTCGCTCGCGGGGTCGGTCGGCATCTTCGTGCCGGTCGGCGCGCTGATCGCGTTCGGGGTTTCCTATTTGCTATACAAGAAAAACTGGCTGTAGGATTGATTTGCGCACGATTATCGGAGCTTTAGTTGTCGGTTGAATAGTGATTAGTTGCTAGTTATTAGTGACTAGTCATGGTAGTGCCATACAAAGCACGGCACATTGGAATGTAGGAAAGAAGGCAGTGTTGTGCAGCCCAACCGTCTTGTTCCGTTCGTCGTCTTGACCGCCCACCCTCCCGCCCGGATTTAAATGGGGGTTGCACCACAAAACCCGCGGAGGAATAGATGGCGGCGATCTGATAGGATCAGATCTATAGTGAGGAAAGCGCCCGCCGAAAGGCGGGCGCTTTCCTGTCCTTTATTCCAAAATGCCGCGCGAAAGCGCGGCATTCTCATCGCCAGTCATTCATCACTAACAACTGGTCACTACTCAGCGAACAACTGCGAGCTACAGCTCAGCAGCTGCATCTCTATCCGCGAAAATAACCACATTGGGGTGCAGCTGCAGCAACGAGGCGGGCACCTGCGTTGTGATGGGGCCGTACAGCGCCTGCTTCAGGATCGCGGCCTTTCCGCTGCCGGTGGCGACCAGCACAATCTTCTTTGCGGCCAGAATGCCGCGCATCCCCATCGTGACGGCGCTCTTCGGCACCTCGGCTACGCTTGCGAAAAACCGGGCGTTCGCCTCGATCGTCGACGGGCTGAGCGTCACCTCGTGGGTGTCGGCGGACAGCGCGACGTCGGGCTCGTTGAACCCGATGTGGCCGTTGTTGCCGATGCCGATCAGCTGGATGTCCTGTCCGCCCGGAATCGCGGCGAGCGCGGCGGTGTAGCGGCGGCACTCGGCGGCGGTATCGGGGGCGCTGCCGCTCGGGATATCGGTGTTGCCGGCGGGGATATCGACGTGGTCGAACAGGTTCTGCCGCATGAAATAGGCGTAGCTCTGGTCGTGGTCGGCGGTCAGCCCGACGTACTCGTCGAGGTTGTAGGTCTTGACCTTCGCGAAACTGACGGCGCCGTCCTGCACGGCCTTAATTAAATTCTGGTAGAGGCCGATGGGGGAGGAACCGGTCGCGAGCCCGAGCGTGCAGTCGGGTTTCTCCTTCAGCAGTTCGATAAACTCCGCGGCGGCTTTCTGACTCATATCCTGATAATCGTTACATATAGTTAATCTCATAAACTCTCCTTTAAGCATTTTTACTTATTTTAGCACTCCGCTTTTTCGATTTCAAATTCATTTTGTAAACTTCTTGTAACGATCGCCGCCGAATACAATTCAGTAGTATGGTTTTCGAGGTGATCGCGATGATGGGCTATGTCATGGGTATCCTGATTCTGCTGGCGCTTACGTTCAGTGTGCTGCTCGGCACCGTCGACGCGCTGTCGAAAGCGGCGCTGTCGAGCGGCATCGAGGCGGTGAAGCTGTGCTTCGAGCTGTGCGGAACACTGGCGCTGTGGAGCGGCATCATGCGGGTCGCCGAGAAATCGGGGCTGTGTGACGTCGTCAACCGCGTGCTGTCGCCGGTCACGAATCTGCTGTTCCGCGACTTGAAACGGCTCAGCCCGCGCGCGCTCAGCTCCATCTCGCTGAACATCACGGCGAACATTCTGGGGCTCGGCGCGGCGGCGACACCGATGGCACTTGACGCGATGGCGGAGCTCGACCGGCTCAACCGCTTCTCGCCGGTCGCGAGCGACTACATGGTGATCTTCGTCGCGCTCAACACCGCCTCGTTCCAGATTTTGCCGACCACCGTCGCGACAATCCGCTCGGCGGCGGGCAGCAACACACCGCTGGATATATTGCCGTCGGTGCTGATCGCGTCGGCGTGTTCGGTGACCGTCGCGGTCTTTCTGGCGATGCAGCTGCGCAGGCTGCGCGCCTTCCGAAAGGACGCGGAATCATGAGCTGGAGCAATCTGCTGATCCCGGCAGTGATCGGGTTTATTATCATCTACGGGCTGTTCAAGCGCATCAACGTCTTCGAGACGTTCGTCGAGGGTGCGTTCGACGGCCTGAAAGTCGCCTACCGCATCACCCCGACCATGCTGGCGATCACATTGTCGGTCGGGATGCTGAAAGCGAGCGGCGGGCTGGAGCTGCTGTCGTTTTTCTTCGAGCCGGTCGTCGGGCTCGCCGGCATCCCGCGGGAGGTTGTCCCGCTGATGCTGATGCGGCCGATCTCGGGCACCGGCGCACTGGCGGTCTTCAAGGACATCATCAGCACCTACCACCCCGATTCCTTTATCGGGCGCGTCGCCTCGGTGATGCAGGGGTCGACCGAGACGACGTTCTATACCTGCGCGCTCTACTTCGGCGTCACCAAGGTCAAAAAGACGCGGCACACGCTCGTCAGCGCCGTGGCGGGCGACCTGACCGGGTTTATTCTGTCGGCGGTGACGGTGCTGCTGCTGATGTCGTAGCGCTACTTCGCGACCCACAGGAAGGTGTCGCCGTCGCTTTGGAACGTTGCGATGCCCTCGAAGTGCCCGGCCAGCGCCTTGCTGATGCCGAAGACGTCGCGGATATCGAAGCGCTCGTAGATCGTGAACAGGCGGTGATCGTCGCGGTTGTAGCACAGGATGTAGCGCAGTTTGCAGCCGTATTTCTGGCGCAGCGCCTTGAGCCGCATGCCGTTGATCGACATGAGATTCAGGATGCAGGGGACATTTTTGGGCGACACCGCGGCCAACACATAGCGCGCGTCCAGCCGCTCGACCGCGCGGTTGATGCAGAGTTTCAGCAGTTCCCGCGACGCGCCGTTTCCGCGGTAATCGGGGTCGACGACCAAGCCCTCAATGACGGCACAGGTTGGGCGGTCGCCCTCCGGAATGCCGATGTCGGCGGCGAGCCCCGCGTCGGTATCCCGCGGGATCGTGACCATGCAGGCGGCGCAGAGATGCTCCTTGGCGTACAGACCGTGGATCTCGCCGCGCTCGAGCGCCTCGGCAAACTCATCTGCGCCGCAGCCGCGGTACAGCGACGGGTCGTCGATCTCCGCCGTGGCCGCTGCCTGCAGCTGCAGGAAGTCCGCGCTGTCGGCGGCGCTCAGCCGCCGCGTCATCGTGCGGACAACCTCCTCGGTTCGCCGGTTCTTGAGATAGGGTTTCATAAGCTCTCCTCGCCGCGCTGCTCGGACACGCTGTCTGTACAATTTATGTTGCGGGAGCCCGGGATATCCCGCCGCCACAGAAAAAATCGGTTGCGAATGCCGACACAGTATTGTATGTTTTCGGCGCTTTTTCGTTCCGAAAGACGTTTTGACGGGAAAACAAAAAGAATGTATAATATGAGCAACGATTTGACAGGATTTGCCGTCAAACGGTGCAACAGATCGGAGCACAAATGACTCTTACTATATGAAAGCGAGCCTGCCTTTGGAAAAAGATAGGATGCGGGAACTGGTGTTGGCGGCACAGAAACAGGACGCCGCAGCCTTTTCCGAGCTCTACCGGAACATCTACAGATCGCTTTACAAGACCGCTTTTTATTTCATCGGCAACGCGCACGACGCAGAGGATGTTGTGATGGATACGGTTGCCGATGCCTACGCGGCGATCGGGAAACTTCGCGTGCCGGAGGCGTTCGAGGGCTGGATCTACCGGATCCTGTACAACAAGTCGCGCAGAAAACGCGGCTACAATGCCTACCGCGCGCCCGGGGAACTGCCCGAGACGTTGGAGGCCGATGTCGTTGCGGCGGGCACCCTCGACGAAAACAGCGATCTGATGGCGGCGCTGGCGCAGCTGAGCGGCGAGGAGCGGTCGATTGTCGTGCTGTCCGTCTGCTCGGGCTACAGCTCTGCCGAGGTCGGCCTGATTATGAATCTGAACCCCAACACGGTGCGCAGCAAACAGATGCGTGCACTGGCCAAGCTGCGAACGATCATGACTGCGGAAAAAGGAGGTGTGCGGCGTGGATAAAAAAATAGAAACAGAAAAACTCGACGCTTGTGCTAAACCGCACGAGCCGAGGTTCCGCGACGTCGAGCCGCCCGCGTCCGTGCAACCAGATCAGCTCGATCGGATATTAACGTCCCGAACACCCGCGGCGCCAACCCGCAAACGACTGATCCGCAGCCCCGCGGCCG
>JAVBVJ010000082.1:0-10451 GCA_031554355.1 Oscillospiraceae bacterium | reverse complement strand
TCATGTGCCGGCTTTGGTAACGGCAAGCCCTGCCCGTCTCCCCTACTCAGGAATCCCTTTCGGTTGGCCCTCGGCGGTCCATTCCCGCAATCCGTCCCGGCCGCGTTTCCACCCTCCGCGGCTCTCTTGGCGTTTCGGAATACGGTACTACTCCGTCTCATCGGTTTTGTGTATTGTACGCTTTTGTTCGCGAACAGTCAAGTCGTGTTTTGGCTCGATCGGCGTCTTGAAAGGCGCGGCGCGCCCAAACACATTTTCGGCGCGGACCTGCGCAAGCTTTAATTTATATTCCGCTGCCGGAATAGATCCCTTTTCCAACAGACGAAGAGAATCGGTTATGGCGTTAAATAATAAGGCGTACATTTTTTTGTAATTGGACATAAACACACCTCGGTACCGTTTTTGTCATCCTATCATCAAAATACAACAAAGTCAACGGTTAACCGGTAATTTTGTCATTAATCCTATGCTACGCTTTTTCCAGAGGAATATTGTTTGGAGGAAGCGCGAATGGGAATTGCAGAAGCCATTGCGGCACGTCTTTTGGAACTGTGCCGACAGCAAAACATTACAATTAATATGCTGAGTACGCGCTCCGCCGTGCGGCAATCGACGGTGAATGATATCGTAAGCGGCAAAACAAAAAATGCCGGAACAACAACACTAAAAAAGCTGTGCGACGGTTTAGACATCTCTATCACGGATTTCTTTAATTCTCCCTTGTTCCGGAATCTGGAGCAGGAAATCAAATAGCCGGTGTATCATAGTTAATAAACACGCCGGCCGAAGCAGATTGCTTCGGCCGGCGCTTTTCTTTGATTTCTCCTACCCGCCCAAGTACGCCTTTTTGACGGCCTCGTTGTCGAGCAGTTTCTTGGCGTCGTCGGCCAGCACGCAGCGGCCGGTCTCCAGCACATAGCCGCGGTCGGCGATGCTCAGCGCCATCAGCGCGTTCTGTTCCACGAGCAGAATCGTGGTGCCGTCGCGCCGCAGCTGCTGGATCAGCTCGAAGACCTGCTCGACCAGAATCGGGGCGAGGCCCATCGACGGCTCGTCGAGCATCATCAGTTTCGGGTGGCTCATCAGCGCGCGCCCCATCGCCAGCATCTGCTGCTCGCCGCCCGACAGCGTCCCAGCGATCTGTTTGCGGCGCTCGTGCAGGCGCGGAAAGCGCTCGTAGACGGCTGCGCGCTCGGCGCGGGAGTCGGAGGCGCTGTTGACAAACGCGCCCATCTCCAGGTTCTCTTTCACGGTCATGTTCAGGAAGATGCGGCGGCCCTCCGGCACATGCGCGATGCCCAGCTTCACGATCTCGTGCGGCTCGGTCTTCGCGATGCTTTTGCCGTTGTAGGTGATGTCGCCGGTCTTGCTGCGCAGGATGCTCGAGATGGTTTTGAGCACCGTCGATTTTCCGGCGCCGTTCGCGCCGATCAGCGACACGATCTCGCCCTGCTTGACCTCGAACGAGATGTCGTGCAGCGCGTGGATATCGCCGTAGTAGACGTTGATTCCCTTAACTTCTAACATCTAAGCCTCCTCCTTTTTGCCGAGATAGGCCTCGATGACCAGCGGATTGCTCTTGATTTGCTCGGGGGTTCCCTTGGCGATGATCTTCCCGTAGTTGAGCACCGCGATGCCGTCGCAGACGCCCATGACCAGATTCATGTCGTGCTCGATGAGGATGACCGCGATCTGGAACTTGTCGCGGATGAGTCGGATGGTCTGCATCAGCTCCTGCGTCTCGGAGGGGTTCATGCCCGCCGCCGGCTCGTCGAGCAGCAGCAGCTTCGGGCTGGTCGCAAGCGCCCGCACGATCTCGAGGCGGCGCTGTGCGCCGTAGGGCAGCGACCCCGCGCGCATCGGTGCCATGTCCTGCATATCGAAGACGGACAGCAGCTCGAGCGCCCGCTTGTCGGCGGCCTTCTCGCATTTCCAGTACCGCGGCAGCCGCAGAATGCCCTGCGCCATCGAGTAGCCCATGTCCTTGTGCATGCCGATCTTCACGTTGTCGAGCACCGGAATGTTTTTGAACAGCCGGATGTTCTGGAACGTGCGCGCGATGCCCATTTTGACGAGTTGGCTCGTCGATTTGCCGCGCGTATCGATGCCGTCGATCATGATGGTTCCGCGCATCGGGGTGTAGACGTTTGTCAGCAGGTTGAAGACGGTCGTCTTGCCTGCGCCGTTCGGGCCGATCAGGCCGGTGATCTCGGTACAGCCGACGATGAGGTTGAAGTCCGAGACCGCCGAGAGCCCGCCGAAATCGATGCTGAGGTTGTAGCATTCGAGGATCGGCGGCCGGTCGAGGTCCTCCTCCCGCAGATAGCCGCGGGTCGGAACCGGAAACAGCTCCGGTGCGATCATGAGACGTCACCACCCTTCGGCGCCGCATCGTTCCCGCGCCGGAACCGCTTCTTGAACCACGTGATCAACCGCCGGAACGCGGCCGGCAGATTCGTGATAAAGGTCACCAGCGAGAAGTCGTAGGTGCCCAGCAGTCCGGACGGTTTGAAGATCATCACAAGAATCAGCAGCAGCGAATAGAGGACCATACGGTAGTCGGAAAATGCGCGCAAAAACTCCGGTATGATAGTGAGGGCGGTTGCCGAAATGAGCGATCCAGCGATGGAGCCCATACCGCCCAGCACCACCAAAACCAGAATTTCGACCGATTTTCCGAAGCCGAAATTACCCGGGCGCATGATGCAGATGAAGTGCGCGTAAAGCCCGCCCGCGACGCCGGCAAAAAATGCCGCGACGGTGAAGGCAAGCGTCTTGTAGTAGGTTGTGTTGACGCCGCAGGCCTGTGCGGCGATCTCGTTCTCGCGGATCGAGATCATAGCGCGGCCGTGGCTGGAGCGTATCATTGTCGTGGCGACGAACACCGTGACGATGACGGCGCCGAACGCCCACGGGAACGTCGTGAACGGCTCGATGCGCGAGAGCCCCTTTGCGCCGCCGACCGCCGCCATGTTGTTGAGCACGGTGACGACAATCTCCCCGAACCCGAGCGTGATGATCGCGAGATAGTCTCCGCGCAGCCGCAGCGCGGGCAGGCCGACGAGAATGCCCGCCGCCGCGGACAGGAGGCCGCCGAGCAGCAGCGCGATCATAAATTCCAGCCCGTTCGCAAGACCCCCCGCGCCCGAAAACATCGGCAGCGCCGAGAAGTTGACGGCCTTGGTGAACATGGCGCTCGCGTAGGCGCCGATCGCCATGAATGCGGCGTGCCCCAGCGGCAGCTGGCCGAGAAATCCGGCGGTCAGGTTGAGCGAGACCGCGAGGATGATGGCGATAAACGTGTTCATGATGACGTCGGAGTAATAGATGAGGCTGCGGTTGTTCATGATGGAATTCAGAATGAGAAAGACGAAGATGATCGCAACGGTGTTGATCAGATAGCGCATCGGCGCGCCGGTTTTCTGATTTTTCAGCTTATCCATAACACCCTCCCTAAACCTTTTCGGCTGTCTTGATGCCCATCAGGCCGGACGGTCTGACGAGCAGCATGACAATCAACAGGGCGAACACGATGGCGTCCGCGTAGGTGGAGGAGATGTAGCCTTTGGTGAAGGTTTCGGCGATGCCGATGAGCAGGCCGCCGACCATGGCGCCGGGGATCGAGCCGATGCCTCCGATAACCGCGGCAACGAACGCCTTGAGGCCCAGCACGGCGGACATCGTCGGTTTGACCGACGGATAGGCGCAGCAGTAGAGAATCGCGGCGACCGCCGCGAGCGCGGAGCCGATCGCGAAGGTCAGCGAGATCGTCTTGTTCACATTGACGCCCATCAGCTGGGCGGCCTCGGTGTCCTCCGACACGGCGCGCATCGACTTGCCCGCGCGGGTGTTGCCGATAAAGAACGTGAGCAGCACCATGAGCACGACCGTGACGGCGATGGTGATAATCGTGTCCATGCTGATCTGCAGCGCGCCGAGCGCGATATTGCCCTTAATAAAATCGGTGTAGGTGCGGGGGGTCGCGGTAAAAATAAGCTGCGCGCCGTTTTGCAGCAGGAAGCTCACGCCGATCGCCGTGATAAGCAGCGAGATGCGCGGCGCTTTGCGCAGCGGTTTGTAGGCGACGCGCTCGATGGTCACACCGAGCAGCGAACAGAGCAGAATCGTCAGCGGCACGGCAATCCAAATCGGGACATTGATCTGCGAGATCATGTACCACGACACATACGCGCCGACCATCAGCACCTCGCCGTGCGCAAAGTTGATCAGCTTGACGATGCCGTAGACCATGCTGTAGCCCAGCGCCACAAGCGCATAGATCGAGCCCACTTGCAGCCCGTTGATCAGTTGCAGGAAAAATCGTTGCATAGCTTACAGTCCTTTCCGGGATTTCTGTAAGAGACGCATGCCTCCGTTTCGGCAGCGGAAGCATCTGCCCCCTACGGGCAGACTTTCCCCAAAGCGTTTCCGCTTTGGGGAAAGTCCGTAAGTTTTTCGGGGTCGCGCGTTACATCATGCGCTCAAAGACATACTCACCGTCGGCAACTTTGATGATCGCCGCCTGTTTGATCGGGTTGTTGAACTCGTCGTAGGAATAGGTGTCGGTCAGGCACTCGAGATTGGTCGCCTTGAGCGCTGCGATGACCGCGGCGCTGTCGGTCGAGCCTGCAGCTTCCATCGCGGCGAACATGATCTTCGCAGCGTCGTACGCGGTGCCCGAGAACGAGAGCGCGTCCATACCGAACTTGGTTTTGTAGTCCGCGTTGAATTTCGCGATCGCGGGATTGTCCGGCGAGCCGCCGTGGTTGGAGAAGTAGCAGTTTTCGAACACCGAGGCGTCGATTCCCTCCTCGAGAATGCCGTCCCAGCCGTCCGCGCCGAGTTTCGGGCAGGTCAGGCCGATTTCCGCGGACTGGGCGCAGATCAGGCGCACATCTTCGTAGTAGTTGGGCACAAAGAGGACGTCGGGGTTCTTGGCCTGAATGTTCGTGAGCAGCGATTTGAAGTCGGTGGTGCCTTCGGTGTAGCTCTCGATCGCGACCACTTCGACGCCCTCGGCCTCGCAGCGGGCGACAAACGCCTCTTTCAGGCCGACGGAGTAGTCGTCGCTCATGTTGACGATGATTGCCGCGGTCTTCGCGCCCATCTCATCGATCGCAAAGCGCGCCATGACGTCGCCCTGGAACGAGTCGTTGAAGCAGGTGCGGAACATGTTGTCGCTGTAGCTGGTGATGCTGTCCGCCGTCGCGGAAGCCGTGATCATCGGAATGGGGCTGTCCATCTGGGCGGATTTCTGCGCGATCGCTTCTGTCGGGGTCGAGGTAACGCCGCCGAAGATCGCGACAACGCCCTTGTCGTACACGAGGCTGTTGAGTCCGTTCAGCGCCTGGGCCTGATCGTGCTGGTCGTCGTACTCGTACAGCTCGACCTGTCTGCCGAGCACGCCGCCGGCCGCGTTGATCTCGTCGATGTACATCTGGACGCCGTTGCGCACGGCGATGCCGTACTGGGCGACCGGTCCGGTCAGCGGTCCGATAAATCCGACTTTAATCGGCTCGGTGCCGGTGTCCGGGGTGGTGGTGCCGGGATCGGCGGCCTTGGGGGTACAGCCGGCAAACATGGCTGCGAGCATTGCGATGACCATAATGACGACGAAAACGCTCTTTCTTTTCATGATTTTCCTCCAAAATTTTTGTTTTCTACAATTCATCAAAAAAGAACCCTTCCGGTGCGGACACCGAAAGGGTTCTGATTTTCGAAAAATTTTCGAAATCCCTTAATCAGCGACAGCACCAAGCCGGTCCGGTACCAGAAGTACCAGAATAAGCAGGCTAATAATGATGATGCTGATAACTGCCAAGATTTCGCCCATCCTTTTGTAGATTGCAGCCATTATTGCACATCGCTGCCGTATCTGTCAATCAGACACACTATATTTTATCAGCTTGCACAAAATGTTTTCGCGGTTTCTTTAGGCGTTTAGTGCATTAAACCGATAAAATAACGAAAGAATTACAGGTTTTTCCTTAAGAAATAAAAAAGAACTCTTTGCAGCGGCGCGAAATAGTGCTAGAATGTTGGCAAAACGGTTCGGAGGCGTTCCATGGTTTTTGTTTGGATTCTGGTGGTACTGGCGGCGCTGGTATTGCTCTACATACTGTCGGTCGGCATCATCTGCCAGCGGCGTTCGGTGGCGCGCGAGAACGATATCGACTACAACTTTCATCCCGGCGTCGACGACCCCGACACCTTCCTGCTCTACGGCAACACGCCTTACCGCGTCGCCGCGCGCGAGGGCAACGTGTGGTGGAACACCCAAAAACTGGAGCCCTACACCGTGGTCTCCCACGACGGGCTGAAGCTCGCGGGGAACCTGCTGCGCGCCGACAGCCCCGACAGTAAAAAGGTGGCGCTTGTGATCCACGGCCACCGCTGCGTCTCGGGCGAGATGGGCTTTATCGCCCGCATCTACCACAACCGCGGCTACCATGTACTGATGCCCGACCAGCGCGCCCATGGCAGAAGCGAGGGTCAATACATCGGGTTCGGATATTTCGAGAGCCTCGACATGATGCGTTGGCTCGACTGCATCAACGGCATCTTCCCGGATTGCACCATCGTGCTGCACGGCATCTCGATGGGCGCCGCGACCGTCATGATGATGGCCGACAACCCCGCGATGCCGGCAAACGTCGTCTGCGCCGTCGAGGACTGCGGCTACACCAACGCGTCGGCGGCGATCGAGGCCGAGGCCCGCAAGGCGGTGCCGAAACTGTTCTTTTGCCGCGCATTTATCTTTATGGCGGGCATCATCAATCTGTTCAAGGCACACTACCATTTCGCGCGCTGCAACAGTCTGCGGTCGGTGCGCCGCGCGAAACTGCCGATGCTGTTTATCCACGGCACCGCCGACACCGTCGTCCCGTTCCGGATGCTCGAACCGCTCTACAACGCGCATCCCGGCCCGAAGCGACAGCTGATAGTGCCCGACGCGCTGCACGGGGTAGCCTATTTCTCGGACACCGAGCGCTACGAAAAAGCCGTGTTTGATTTCATTGAAGAATACATGAAATAACTGCCGGTTGCAGTATCGCGCTGCGGCAACCGGTCACCAGTCACTAAAATAAATCGCCACCATCCGTTCGCCGACCGAACGGTAACCTGTCTTTCAGTGCCAGAACCAGTCATCTCGTTGCGAGAACAGATCGTTGTCAAAGCCATCGCCTCGTTCCGCTCGCCGCCCCGGCTTACCCGCCCACCCTCCCGAATTAAAATGGGGGCTGCGCCCCCAAACCCGCTTAAGGTAGTAACGGCGGCGAACTGGATTGGTCTATGCCTTCGCCCTTCCACAGCTTTCGCGGGGCGACATAGTAACTATGCCCTTGACCTTCAACTCTTAAATCCAATGTGCCGCGCGCAGCAAGGCATTACCATCTACTAGCAACTAATGACTAGTGCCTAGCAACTACTTGCACTAGTCACTAGAAACTAATAACTTTAGGGCTTCGCCCCCAAACCCGCTTAAGGAAGTAACGGCGGCGAACGGAATGGGTCTAGGCCCATGACCTTCAACCGCTTTCGCAGAGCGATTACTGGGTCTGGCCCTGTTTTCTGACAACTGTCCGGGCTTGCTCGCAATGACGGGACTGTTATCTGACTTTGCCCTTAATTCTAAAATGCCGCGCTTTCGCGCGGCATTTCCTTTCACTAATGTCTAATCACTAGCAACTAGCAACTATATGCCTAATCACTATTCGCTCTATCCTTCTTCCCCTTGGACAGCGCCGCCAGCAGCATCACGGTCAGGATAATGACCGCGGTGACCACAAAGATGCCGAGCATCCCTTTGCCCGACAGCACAAGCGCCTCGAGCAGCGCGGAAACATTCCAGCCTAAATTCATCTTTTCTTCTCCTTTACAACAGCGAATCGACGAGCCGCAGAATCAGGCCGCCCGCGATGACCGAGGCGACCTGCCCCGACACATTGACGCCGACCGCGTGCATGAGCAGGAAGTTCTGCGGATCCTCGGCGAGGCCCATCTTGTGGACGATGCGCGCCGACATCGGGAACGCCGAGATGCCGGCCGCCCCGATCATCGGGTTAATTTTCTTCTTGAGGAACAGGTTCAGGAACTTCGCGAACAGCACGCCGCCCGCCGTATCCATGATGAACGCGACGAGGCCGAGCGCCATGATGACCATCGTCTCGAAGCGCAGGAACTCATCGGCCTTCATGCCCGCGCCGATGATCAGGCCCAGCAGCAATGTCACGATGTTCGCGAACTCCTTCTGCGCCGTCTCGGACAGCGAGCCCAGCACGCCGCACTCGCGGATCAGGTTGCCGAACATCAGGAACCCGACCAGCGACGCCGATTTCGGCGACACGATGCCGACGATCACGGTGATGACGATGGGGAACAGGATGCGCGTCAGCTTCGAGACGCTCTTCTCCTCGTACTCCATGCGGATCAGCCGCTCTTTTTTCGATGTCAGCAGTTTGATGATGGGCGGTTGTATGATGGGGACCAGCGCCATGTACGAGTAGGCCGCCACCACAATCGCGCCGACGAAACTGGATTTCAGGTAGTTGGCGACGAAGATGGAGGTCGGACCGTCCGCCGCGCCGATGACCGCAACCGAAGCGGCGTCGCGCAGATCAAAACCGATCAAAGAGGCCATACTAAAGGTGAAGAAGATGCCGAACTGCGCGGCCGCGCCGAACAGCATCAGCTTCGGGTTCGTCAGCAGCGGGCCGAAATCGATCATCGCGCCGATACCGATGAACAGCAGCAGCGGCAACAGCTCGTTGCCGATCGTGGCGTCGTAGAGGATGTCGATGATGCCGCGCTCCAGCTCACCGTTCGCGGCGATCTGGTCGATGGCGCCCGAGAGCGGCAGGTTGACCAGAATGGCGCTGAACCCGATGGGCAGCAGCAATGCGGGCTCCATGTTCTTCACGATCGCCAACAGGATCAGAATGGCCCCGATCGCCCACATGACGATCATCTGCCAGCTGATTTCCGTGACGTTTCCGAAGATCTCGGACAGAAACTGCATAGTGATTCCCTCTTTCCAAAACGTAATTGCTTCAAATTATAGCACGATTCGGTGAACTCGTCCATCTTCTTTGTCGAATCTTCTCCTGTTTTTGGTCAACCCTATAATAATCATTGCGCACTCTTTTTTCTGACGTTCTGTATGATATAATGTAAAAAGGAAAATATCGGAATGCCGGTGGGCGGCGCGCTTAAAAATTGTCGCATGTTTCGTAATGGAGGATACCATTGGATATTGAGAGCCGCAAGAGATGGATGATCAACGTGGGCTTTTTTGTCATGATGTTCGCGCTGATCTATTGTGTTGTCAAGTACGGACTCGGCTATGTTATGCCCTTTTTTATCGGCTTTATCGTCGCGATGATTCTGCGGCCGATCATCAAATTCTTTGAGGGCAAGCTGCGGATGAACCGCCGCGTCGCCGCAATCATCGCCTGCGCGCTGTTCTATCTCGTCATCGGCGGGCTGCTGGTGCTGCTGGGCGTCAAGATCATCAGCTATATCGCCGAGCTGTTCCGCGGACTGCCAGCGTACTACACCAACACCATCGCGCCGATGCTGCTGCAGATCACCGACGACATCGACCTCAATCTGCAGCTGCTCGACCCCGATTTCCAGAATATTCTGGATCAGGCGTGGACCTCGCTGCTCGGCGGCCTCGGTTCGGCGATCACATCGCTGTCCTCGTCCGTCGTCGGCTGGACAACCATGATCCTGTCCGGTGTCCCGCAGTTCTTCGTCAACCTGCTGTTCACGATTGTCTCCACGTTCTTTATCGCCACCGATTTCAAGGCGATCACGGGCTTTGTGCTGCGCCAGATGAAACCGCGCGGCGCCTCGCTGACGCTGCAGGCGACCTCCCAGCTCGGCGCGGTCGTCATGCAGTATCTGCGCTCCTACTCCATCATTCTGGGCATCAGCTTCGTCGAGCTGTCGATCGGCTTTTTGATCCTGAAGCTCGACAACTTCCTGCTGCTCGGTTTTCTGATCGCGATCTTTGACATTCTGCCCGTCGTCGGCACCGGCGCCGTGCTTATTCCGTGGGCCATCATCTGCTTCATCACCGGCGACCTCTACCGCGGCATCGGCCTGCTGATTCTCTATGTCATCATCACGGTCATCCGCAACATCATCGAGCCGAAGATCGTCGGCGACAACGTCGGGCTGCACCCGCTCGTGACGCTGATTGCGATGTACGTCGGCGCGAAACTGTTCGGCGGCCTCGGGCTGTTCGGGCTGCCGATCACCTTGGCCATCCTGATGGCGCTTGATCGCAAGGGCGCGATCAACTTCTACAAAAAAGAGCCTGCGACCGTGGAGGACGGCGACGAATCCGACGGCGACGACGCGGCCGCTGCGCCCGACCCGCCGCCCAAACAACCGAAGCCGAAACTAAAAAAAGGAGCGACGCGGTGAGCATATTCTCTGTTTTC
>JAVBVJ010000014.1:0-10413 GCA_031554355.1 Oscillospiraceae bacterium | reverse complement strand
CCGCGAGTCGATCCAAAATCTCGTCCTCCCGCGCGGCATCGGCCCACAGCAGGCTCTGATCCCACACGAAGGAATCCTTCAGCAGTTTTTCGGCTTGATTGCGGTCTTTCATCGTACGCCTCCCGTATCGGTGTCACCGGCCGCGCTGGCACAGTGTTTCTACGTCGCGAATCTCTTTCGCCGGCCCGGTCAGGACCTCACATCCGTCCGCCGTGATGAGTACGCCGTCCTCGATCCGAATCCCGATCCCCTCCTCGGGGAGGTATAGAAACGGCTCGATCGCCAGCACCGCGCCGGGTTCAAACGGGATGTCGTCGTCCGATTTCCACCCGTTGGCATCGTGGATGTTCAGCCCTACGGGGTGCCCGCAGGTTCCGTATCCGTGCTGTTCCAGTCCGTATTTTTTCCACGTATCATACACCGCGCTGTGGGCGACGCGGGAGGTCGAGCCCGGCTTCATGGTGGCGATTGCGGCCCGCTGCGCCTCAAGAACGATCTCGTACAGCTCCCGCTGCCGCGGGGTGAATCTGCCGTTTGCCGGGAACGTGCGCGTGATGTCGGAGGAGTAGCCGTTCACGGAAACACCCGTGTCGATCAGAATCAAATCGCCATCCTGTATGTCCTGGCTGTTGTCCATATAGTGGGGAATCGTCGTGTTTTTTCCCGCGCCCACAACGATATTGCTGGCGTAGCGGTCCTGTGTGGAACCGGTGACGTTCGCGCCGCGCATCGTCGTCTCGTAATCCCAGATGGCCTTGCCTTTTGCCTCGTTGTCTCCGGGTTTAAGGCTGGCCATAATCTTCTCGAACACCTCGGTGTGGATGCGGAACGCCTCCCGCAGACAAGCGATCTCGTAGTCGTCCTTCACCCGTCGCATCTCGTGGATAAGCTGCGCGATGTTTCGCACGCGCACCCACGGGAAGCGCTTTTTGATTCTGTTCAGCGTGATGAGGTTGTTGTTCAGGGGCGCCGAGAGACTGCACGGCGCCGGAATGTTCGCCCAAAGGGTTTCGGTTTTCATCAGCGCAGCGCCGATCACCGCATCGAACTGGCCGAGATCCAGTACCGCGTCGACGCCGGTTTTTTCCTTGACCGCGTTCTGGCTGCTGTCGCCGTCCATCATCTTTTCTCTTGCCGAGAGTTCGCGGGTGAACAATACCGCGTGTACCACTTCGCCTCTGCCGACCAGCTCGGTCGTCTGCGTGGCCCACTGGTTGATCACCACACCCTGCGGCGCCAGCACCAGAATCGCGTCCGCTTCCGTAGGCCCGACGAGGTACTCCAGATTTTTATCCTCTAAAAAGGGGTCCGTCGCGCTGTCCGCCCGGCAGATGATCGCAATGCCCGACGCCATCTGCGCCGCCAGCTTTTGCCGCCGGTCTCTATAAATGCGCACGATGTCTGTGTTTTCCATAGTCATCTCCTGCGTTGTGCATAGATACATATTTTAATTACTACCACTACTATAACTTGTCACTTTTCACAACACAAATTTGCCGTGTACACCGGGAAGAATCGATATGACGTAAAAATATCGTATCGCGACACTTTAGCGCGTTAACCTCTCAAAACGCACGAAAATGCAGAAAAACAGCGCGTTTGCGAGAGGTTTTGCTAATTAAAGGAAACGTTATAAGGCCCTGTTGCAAAACGGGATCGCGCTGCCGCGCTCCCCCGGCGCAGCGCCTGAACTGAAAGCAAGGGGGCTATTTACTTTATATACGGATAATGTGATGCTATCCACCCAATATCTACGCTTTTTCTAACACTTCCTCTAAAAATGCGCAAAATCGCAGATATTTTGAGACCCGCGCAGCTTCGGTACTTGCCGGACTTCCGAGCCCGAAAACCCGCCAACACAGGCGCTATCTCGAGAATTGAGAGGCAAAGAGGGGCACGCCAAAGAGCTGCGAACAAAGGACAGAACAACTTGAAAACCGTCTGAGGGCAGCCTCGCAGAAGTTCGAATCTCCTCCCCGCCACGCTCGTCGTTCGCGACGCAACGAAAGCCGTACTCACAATAAACGGAAGTACGGCTTTCACTGCTCTGCGTCTCCCCGCCGGCAGCGCAAAGGAATCTTCCAAAGAAGTTGTATCATTTTTATTTATTATGTATAATAAAGATGATTCCGCAATTCAGAATATAGTCAACCGTACAGTTACTTGATTAGAATTCTGAAACAACTTCGTTTATTTATGAAGACAGAAAGCTGTTTTCGGAAAGGGCGCCATGCAGGATTATACCGGCTTAAGCTTTCAGCATATTTCGTATTTTATTGAAATCGCGGAACGGGGCTCGATGAGCAAGGCGGCCAAGCGGCTGCATGTTTCGCCCTCACTGCTGAGCCAGAAGATCGCCCAGCTCGAAGCGCTGATCGGCATCAAGCTGTTTCACCGCGCGCGGCAGCGCCTGTCTCTGACGGATGCCGGACGCCAGCTGCTGATTGATTTCAAAGACATCCAGTCGCAGACGTTTCATGTGCTGGATTCGATTCGGGAGAAGCACAGCGAGCAGCGTCCGCTGACGATCGGTTTTACCAACTATCAGGGCGTCACCGTCGATTACATCGTCAAAGAGTTCCGGAGGGAATGCCCCGATACCGAGTTTGCTGTCGATGTTCTCCCGCGCAAGCAGCTTCACATGGATTTCATGGACCGGAAGATCGATATCATCGCGATCACCGATTTTGACCGCCTGCGTCAGGAAAAAGCGGTCGTCACCAGGGTCGCGCTCATGGTGCAGGTGGGGTGTTATGTGAATCCCGCTTCCGCGCTGGCGCAGAAGGAGAAGCTCACCTGGAAGGATCTGGACGGGGTTACCTGCATCCTGCCGGATCATTCGAGGAACAGCGCCATCACAAAGGATATCCAGAGAAAGCTGAGCGAAGAGAACGTCTCGGTTAACTTTCAGTTTCACAGCGGAGACATCATGACCGTCAACCAACTGGTTTTGCTGAACGACTGCATCACCTTTGCGGGCTTCGCGGGGCTGATCTCGGAGCCCAAGCTGAAAGTCTGTGTGATGCCCGGTCTCGAGTATCCGTTTCTCGTCGCCTACCACCTCGACGCGTCGGAGGACGTCATCGGCCACGCCGAAAAGCTGCTCGGGATTGTCAATCTGTGGAATCAGTTTAAGACATAGTCCGCGCCGAGAAACATCAATGAACGGGGAGCGCTTTCCTTTAAGGGAAGCGCTTTTTCTTTTGCAGCACGTCGATTTGTTTAGCATTCCTGAACAACTTGGCCAGTTATATTCGTTGTACATTGATCGGATTCTGTCCTATAGTCAAGACATGGAACACCCCGGGATGTGTTCTCCGGTTCGTTATTTTCACGGCATTGCATACCTTCCCATTCGACGAATTTGAGAGGAGTTGTAATTTTGGAGTCGGTACAAAAGAAAAAAAGTTTCGCACTGGGTTATTCCTATGTAGGATTGAGTTTTATTTTCTATGTCACCATGACCGTGTTTACCGCAACCGGTCTCAGTACCCTCATCAACTTTTTGTGCGCGAAAACCGGGATGGACGCGGGGACGCTGACCTCGTTCAACACGATCGGCGCCCTTGTCGGTGTCATCTTCGTATTCTTTTCCGCGCAGCTCATCCGCCGGTTCGGCGTCCGGCCGCTGATCTGCATCGGTCTGCTGTTCACAGCGGTCGCCGCTTTCCTGTGGACGGTCTGCTACAGCAGCACGGTCTACATTATCATCGCGATTCTCAGCCAGATCGGCATGGCGTTTTACAGCGCCGCCGGAAACGGCGTGCTCATCACGAACTGGTTTCCCCGGACGAAGGGATTCATCATGGGCATCGCTTCGTGCGGCATGATGGCGACCACGTTCACCTTTATCGCGTTTCTCACCGCCTTCGCGCCGAAATGGGGCTTTGATCCCATCATGCGCGGCACAGCGGTCTTTCTGCTGGTCCTCGCTGTCGCGTGCTGGTTCTGGGTCAAGGAAAAGCCGGAGGACGTCGGTCTGTTGCCGGACAACAAGCCCATGGAGCCCGCCGCCGAGAAGTCGGACGCCGCCGCCGCGGAAGCGGACAAGGGCACCTGGACCAACCGTCAGATGTTGTTCAGCCGGCAGGGGATCCTGTTCATGCTGGTCTACGGTATCGCGACGCTCTGCGCCCGCGGCGACGCGGTCGGCAAGATTCCGTTCATGGTGGAACTGGGATACGACAGCATGAGAGCGCTCTGGATGGTCTCGGCGCTGTCCGTCGTGTCGATCGCGGGCAGCATCATCATCGGCTGGCTCGACACCAAACTGGGCACCAAAAAGGCCACGATTATCTTCGCGGCGATCTACGCTTCCTCCTTTATCGCCAGCTACTTCGCGGCCGGCATCAGCACCGGGCTCACCGTCGCGATGGTCGCGTTCACCTACTTCGCGCAGGGCGCCAACGCCAACCTCTGCACCTCCATGCTGGGCACCAGCTTTGGCCGCAAGAACTATGCGCGCGGCATCGGCACCTTGTCGGTCGGCGCCAATATCCTGGTGGCGTTCAGCTACCTCGGCGTGGGCAGCGTTCTGTCACAGTTCGGCGCCTATCGCCCGACGAAACTGCTGTTCGGCGGATTGATGATTGTCTCGCTGCTGCTGACCCTGCTGCTCAAAGACGGCTACGTCCCCGCGCCCAACCAGCCCAAAGAGAATGAAACGGTCGCCGTAAACGCGACAGAGGAGTAACCCCATGACAAAACTGGAATTTCCGGTCGGAAACTACAAGCTCCACGAGAACTCGAACTTCAACTATCAGCTTAACCGCACGCACGCCATCGGCGGCGACCTGGAGGAGATCAAAGGCATCGCCACCCAGGTCACGGGGATTCCCTCGTATGTCGCGCTCATGAAAGAGGCGGCCGAAAAGGCAAAGGCGGAGGGACGCATCCAGAACGCGGTGGCCTATCTGCGCGCTCAGGATTTCTTTACGTCGGTGCATGACAACAAGGTCGCGATCTACGACGAGTACATCAAGCTGTATTACGAGGTCAACGCGGAGATTTTAAAAGAGAACAACGTGCAGCAGGCGCGCGTGCCCTATGAGGGCGGGTTTATGCCGGTGATCTACTGCGTGCACGACAACCCCAAGGGCACCATCGTGCTGCACGGCGGCTTCGACTCCTATGTGCAGGAGCATCTGAAGTTCATGATCTACATGTACCAGAACGGATACAGCGCCTACATCTTTGAGGGCCCCGGGCAGGGGGAGTGCATCAACAAGTACCACATCCCCTTTACACCCGATTGGCACAAACCCGTCGGCGCGGTGCTGGATTACTTCAAGCTCGACGACGTCGCGCTGGTGGGCATCTCGCTGGGCGCGCTGCTCTGCAAGCGTGCGGCCGCCAAGGAGCCGCGCATCAAGTACCTGCTCTCGGTCGGCGCCATGACGAGCGCGCTGGCGGGCACCTCCGAGCGGCTGCCGAAGCCCATCCGGGAAAAACTCGAGGCCGCGCTGGCGAACGAAGACAAGGATATGGTGAACACCATTATCCAGGGGTTGCGCGCCGTCAGCCCTGAGTTTGACTGGAACATGGAGCACGGCCTGTATGTGTTCGGCAAGGAGACGCCCTACGACTACCTCAAGGCGGTTGAGAGCGCCTACAGCATCGCGCCGATCGCCGATCAGGTCACCCAGGACTACCTGCTCATTGTCGGCGCGAACGACCACTTCGCACCGCTCAAACTCGTTCACGACGAGGTCGATATCATGACCAGCGTCCGCTCGTTCACACTGCGTATCATCGAAGCCGTGGAGCAGGGCGACGACCACTGCAACGTCAGCAACCGTAAGCTGATGCTGGACATCTTTGTCAACTGGCTGGAGGAGACCAAGCGGCTCAAGGCCGAGACGGAGCGGGCGGTCGAGCTCGGACATCATTGACCGCGGCGGCTCCTACGACAAAACACATTGATTAAGGGGAACTTATCATGAAACTGATTGACTTGAGTCAGGAGATCTTTACCGGCATGCCCGTCTACCCCTCGCACCAGCGCACGGTCATTTTTGAGATCAAATCGCACGCGGAGTCCGCACTGCAGAACGGCAGCGGCTTCTCGACCCGGACGAACGGCCTGATCCTAAGCGATCACGGACCCACCCACATGGATGCCATCGCCCTCATGGATCCCGATCCCGTCGCGCCGGCCATCGACGCCGTGCCGCTGGAGGATATGTATACCTCGGCGATCTGTCTCGACGTATCGCATATCCGCGGCGAGGAGAACTACATCACGAAAGCAGAGCTGGAGAAGGCGCTGGCGAAAACGGGGCTGACCCTCCAAAAACGGGACGCCGTTCTGCTGTACACCGGGCACTCCGACCGCACCTATCCGGACTATCAGGGCTATCTGTTCGACTACCCGGGTCTCGACCGCGAGGGCACCGAATTCTTAATCGACGGCGGCGCCATCAACATCGGCATCGACGCGCCCAGCGTGGACAGCAGCCTCGAGATGAAGCGCAAGATCTACCCGTCGCACGTCGTGTGCAGAGAGCGCAAATGCTACAACATCGAAAACATGTGCAATCTGGGTCAGGTGGTCGGCCAGCGCTTCATGCTGGCGGCGTTCTGCCTGAAAATCCGGGACGGCAGCGGATCGCCGATCCGCGCAGTGGCGATTCTCGACTAGCCCGCACTACACTGTTGAACAACGGGAGAATAGCTGATGGAAAAGCTGATTATTACGATTGCCCCGAACGGCTCCCTGCCCACCAAGGAGATGACGCCGCACGTCCCGATCACGCCGGACGAGATGGTCGCGGATATCAAGCGCTGCTACGACGCGGGCGCGTCTGTCTGTCACATCCACGCGCGGGACGCGGAGCAAAAACCTTGCCACGACCCCGAGTATTTTAAAGCGGTCGTGAGCGGCGTCAAGGCGTCCACCAACATCATCACGCAGATCTCGACCGGCGGCCGCGCCAGCTTTGACCCCGTGAGCCGCTGCAACGGACTCATGGCGAACCCGGAGATGGCGAGCCTGAGCACCAGCTCCTGCAACTTCGCGACCAACGTGTACGAGAACTCGCCGGAGCACGTGGAGCTGTTTGCCAGAAAGATGAAAGAGCTGGGTGTCAAACCCGAATTCGAGTGCTTTGATCTGGCCATGGTCTACGCCGGGATCAAGCTCGTGGAGATGGGTCTCGATACCGGCGCGCCCTACTTCAACCTGATTCTGGGCGTGAAGGGCGCGCTGCCGTACTCCCCCCGGAACCTGATGAACTATGTCGACGCGCTGCCGCCCGGCGCCGTCTGGAATACGCTGGGCGTCGGCTCGGCGCAGCTCATGATGACGGCGCACGCCATTCTGTGGGGCGGTCACGTCCGCGTCGGGCTGGAGGACAATATCTACTACGAGAAAGGCGTGCTTGCCACCAACGCGCAGCTCGTCGAGCGGGCGGTTCGTCTGGCGAGAGAGCTGGGCCGCGAGGTCGCCACGCCGGACGAGGCGCGCGCCATTCTGGGGCTGCCCGTCGGGAAGCACTAGCGCGATTGCCACAACAATTTTACAGATCACCTGTCGCCGCTGGGTTTCACCGGCGGCGACAGTGCAACCAGGAGGATAACTTATGGATCGAACGGGCATCCTGTCCGGACTGAAAGTGCTGGACTTAAGCCGCGTTCTCGCCGCGCCGTACTGCTGTATGATGCTGGCGGATATGGGCGCAGACGTCTTAAAAATCGAGCGCCCCGAGTTTGGCGACGACAGCCGGGGCTACGCGCCTTTCGCAAACGGCGAGAGCGGCTATTTTATGAATCTCAACCGCAACAAGCGCAGCATCACCATCAATTTAAAGAACCCCGAGGGGAAAAAGCTGTTTTTGGCGCTGGTCCGGAAATGTGATGTTGTCGTCGAGAACTACCGGCCCGGCACGATGGAGGCGCTCGGCCTCGGCTACGATGTTTTAAAGGAAGTGAATCCGGCGCTGATCTACGGCGCGATCTCCGGGTTCGGCCACTACGGCCCCTACTCCCGCCGTCCCGGCTACGATATTATCGCGCAGGCCATGAGCGGGCTGATGAGCACCACCGGCTGGCCCGACAGCGAGCCGACCCGCACCAGTACCGCGATCGGCGACGTGCTGGGCGGCCTCAACTGCGCCGTCGGTATCCTCGCGGCCTACACCAACCGCCTCAAGACCGGCAGGGGAGAGAAAGTGGACATCGCGCTGACCGACTCGGTCGTCTCGGGGCTGGAGGTGCTGACGCAGATCTATCTGGTCTCGGGCCGCGTTCCACAGCGCGTCGGAAACCGCTATGAATCCGCCTATCCGTACGATTCGTTCCGCGCCGGCGACGGCTCGTTTGTCATGTCCTGCGGCAACGACAAGCTGTTCGCCGAGCTGTGTGCGGCGATGGGGAAGACGGAATTGTTGGAGGACCCGCGCTTTTGCGCCAACCGGATGCGGGTGCAAAACCCGGCGCCGCTCAAGGAGATCATCGAGGACTGGCTGAAAAATATGACGTGCGAGGAAGCCATCGCGCTGCTGACCAAAATCGGGATTCCCGCCGCGCCGATTCTGACCATCGATCAGGTGGTGGTGGATCCCCATATCGCCGTCGCGCGCGAGATGTTTGTCGAGGTCGACCACCCGGTTGCCGGAAGGCAGACGATCACCGGTTCGCCGTTCAAGTTCACCAACAACAAGGTGCGGTTCGAAAAAGCCGCGCCGCTGCTCGGCGAGGACACGGAACAGATTTTGCGCGAATATTTGGACCTGAGCGCGGAAGAGGTGGCCGCCCTGCGCGCCTGCGACGCGATATAGGCGGTTGCCGACGCGCGGTTCAGGACGGCAAAAAACGGATTTAGGAGAAAAAACATGGACTACGCACAAGAATCGCTCAAGCTGCACGCCCGGTGGCGAGGCAAGCTGGACATCGTTCCGAAAATGGCGGTCGCCACCAAGCAGGATCTATCGCTGGCCTACACACCGGGGGTGGCACAGCCCTGTCTGGAGATCCAAAAAAATCCCGATCTCAGCTACGAGCTGACCGGCCGCTGGAACACGGTGGCGGTGGTCACGGACGGCACGGCGGTGCTGGGTCTCGGCGATATCGGCCCCGAGGCGGGCATGCCGGTTATGGAGGGCAAATGCGTTCTGTTCAAGGCCTTCGGCGGCGTGGACGCCATTCCGCTGTGCATCCGCAGTAAGAATGTGGACGACATCGTGAACACGGTGGCGCTGCTGGCGGGCAGCTTCGGCGGCGTGAATCTGGAGGACATCGCCGCGCCGCGCTGCTTTGAGATCGAGCGCAGGCTGAAAGAGCGCTGCGATATCCCGATTTTCCACGACGACCAGCACGGCACTGCGGTCGTCACGCTTGCGGCGCTGATCAATGCGCTGAAGATCGTGGGCAAGAACATGAACAATATTCGCGTGGTCACGAGCGGCGCGGGCGCGGCGGGCGTCGCCATCATCAAGCTGCTTATGGCGATGGGACTGGAGGACGTCGTCATGTGCGACAGCACCGGCGTTCTCTATCGGGGGCGTGCGGGGCTGGACGCCACGAAACAGGAGATGGCGGCGATCACGAACAAACAGATGAAACAGGGCAGCCTCGCCGATGTCCTCGTGGGCGCCGATGTCTTTATCGGCGTGTCGGCGCCCGGCGTGGTCACGGAGGAGATGGTGCGGTCGATGGCGGAAAAGCCCATTCTGTTCCCGATGGCAAACCCGACGCCGGAAATCATGCCCGATTTAGCGCTGGCGGCAGGCGCGGCGGTGGTCGGTACCGGACGCAGCGACTTTCCCAACCAGATCAACAATGTGCTGGCGTTTCCGGGCATCTTCCGGGGCGCGTTTGACGTGCGCGCGCGCGACATCAACGACGAGATGAAGATCGCGGCGGCATACGCGCTGGCGGGGCTCATCTCGGAAGACGACCTGCGCGCCGACTGCATCCTCCCCGAGGCGTTCGACCCCAGAATCCGGAACGCGGTGGCGGCCACTGTCGCAGAGGCCGCCCGCAACAGCGGCGTCGCGCGGATATAGAGCCGGAAAACCGGACATGAAAACAGAAAACAGGCGCACCGAAAGGTACGCCTGTTTCTTGCTGCTATCCGCGGCGGGTTCGAAACGCGCCGGGATAGTTCAGCTGCGTTATTTTAGCACAGTTTATGCGGGGCGCTGCCCCGCCCGCCTACAGCCTCGTGTCCTCTCTGCCGCAGAACGCGTCGACCGGCGAGATGCCCTTGAACGCGCTGCGCCCCATCAGCTTCTCGATCAGCGCATCCAGCACGAACTCGTTGTTGGTGTAGGCGTTGATAAAGGTCTGAATCATCGGGACGTCGAGCAGGTGGTAGGGGTTCGCGAGGCTGACAAAAACGGTCGGAACCTCCTCGACGAACCACGGGCCGTCGTTGCCGCTGCCCATGAAGCCTTTCCAGAACAGCCGGATCAC
>JAVBVJ010000011.1:0-10588 GCA_031554355.1 Oscillospiraceae bacterium | reverse complement strand
GGCATCACCCAACACATCGGCGCCTACCGCGTCAAGGTCGGCGAAAAATCGGTGACCTTCCTCGACACCCCCGGCCACGAGGCCTTCACCTCCATGCGCGCCCGCGGCGCGCAGGTCACGGACATCGCCATTCTGGTGGTGGCCGCCGACGACGGCATCATGCCGCAGACCATCGAGGCGATTCACCACGCGCAGGCCGCCGGCGTCTCGACCATCATCGCCATCAATAAAATCGACAAACCGACCGCCAACGTCGAGAAAGTGAAGCAGGAGCTGACCGAGCACAACCTCGTGCCCGAGGAGTGGGGCGGCGAAACCATCGTGGTGCCCGTATCCGCCAAGACCGGTGCGGGCGTCGACCAGCTGCTCGAGATCATCACATTGGTCAGCGACGTGCTGGAACTGCGCGCCAACCCGAACCGCATGGCCGTCGGCACCGTCATCGAGGCGCGGCTCGATAAGGGCCGCGGCCCCGTCGCCACGATTCTGGTGCAAAAAGGAACATTGCGTCTCGGCGACGTCATCATCGCCGGAACCGCCGTCGGCCGCGTGCGCGCCATGCTGGACGACCGCGGCAACCGCATCGAGGAGGCCGTGCCCAGCGTGCCGGTCGAGATCACCGGCCTGATGGAAGTGCCGGCTGCGGGCGACAACCTCAACGCCGTCGAGGACGAAAAACTGGCGCGCGAACTGGTCGACCAGCGCCGCATCGGCGTCCGCGAGGAGCAGTTCCGCCAGTACCGCAAGGTGACGCTCGACAATCTGTTCAGCCACATCGCGGAGGGCGAGCTCAAGGAGCTGCCCATCATCATCAAAGCCGACGTACAGGGCTCCTGCGAGGCGCTGCGCCAGAGCCTCGAGCAGCTGACCAGCGAGGAGGTGCGTATCAACATCCTCCACACCGGCGTCGGCGGCATCAACAGCAGCGACGTCATGCTCGCCGAGGCCGCGGGCGCGATCATCATCGGGTTCAACGTCCGCCCCGATCCCGCCACGAAGCAGCAGGCCGAGGAAAAGGAGATCGAGCTCAAGATGTACCGCGTCATCTACGACGCGATCAACGACGTGCGCGCCGCCATGAAAGGCCTTCAGACGCCCAAGATCCGCGAGGTCGAGCAGGGTCGCGTCGAGATCCGCGAGGTCTACAAGATCTCGTCGATCGGCACCGTCGCCGGCTGCTACATCCAGCAGGGCCACGTCTACCGCAACAGTCTGGTGCGCATCGTGCGCGACAACATCATCATCGGGGACGACAAGATCTCGTCGCTGCGCCGCTTCAAGGACGATGTCAAGGAGGTCGCGCAGGGCTACGAGTGCGGCATTACGCTGGACAAATTCAGCGACTACAAGACCGGCGATGTGCTCGAGGCGTATGTTCTCGAGGAGTACCGCGAAGACTAACGCCAAGCCGGCATCCGACCGGTATTCTCTCTTTCCGGAGGTAAGCTATGCCTTCCTATCGTATCGCGCGGCTCAACGCCGATTTTCAGCGCGAAATCAGCACGATTCTGACCCAGATGAAAGACGCGCGGCTGCAGACCATGCTGTCGGTCATGCGCGTCGAAGTGACCAGCGATCTCTCCTACGCCAAGGTTTTTGTCGGCGCCATCGAGGGCGCCGAGCGTGCCAAAGAGGCGTGTGCCGTCCTAAAAAAGGCGGAGGGACATATCCGCTCCGAGCTCGCCAAAAAGCTGCGCATCCGCAAGGTACCGGAGCTGGTTTTCGTGGCCGACGATTCGGTCGATTATTTCAACAAAATCAACACCATTATTAAGGGATTTCAGCATGAATCAGACGATTGATCTGGCGGGTGCCGTCGCCTATTTAAAGGCGTGCGACAACGCCATTATTCTTATGCACAAAAGCCCGGACGGCGACACGCTCGGCTGCGGGCACGCGCTGCTTGCGGCGCTGCGTACGCTCGGCAAGACCGCGAAAGCCGTGTGCAGCAGCCCCATCTCGCCGCGCTACGCCTACATGACCGACCGCTGGTTTCCGGCGCCGGAATTTGAACCCGCCTGTTACATCAGCGTCGATACCGCCGACCGGCCGCTGCTGGGCCCCGAGTACGCCGAGACCCCGATCGATCTGTGTCTCGACCACCACGGCAGCAACTCCCACTACGCAAAGCGGGTGCTGTGCGACCCGTCCAACGCCTCGTGCGCCGAATTGATTATCCAGATCATCGACGGACTGGGCGTCCCGGTGGACAAGTATATCGCCGAGTGCCTTTACACCGGCCTGACCTCCGACACCGGCTGTTTCCGGTACGCGAACACAACCGCGAACAGTTTGCGCGTCGGCGCGCGGCTCATCGAGGTCGGCATCGACAGCCTGTCGCTCAACAACCTGCTGTTCGAGGTCAAGAGCAAGCCGCGCTTCGAACTGGAAAAACTGGCGATCGCCACCATCGAACTCACGATGGGCGGCCGCGTCGCGTTTATGACCATCACGCAGGACATGCTTGAGGAGACCGGCATCGACAACGGCGACATCGAGGGCATCACCGCGATCCCGCGCAACATCGACGGCGTCGAGATCGGCATCACGCTGCGCCAGCTGCGCAACGGCAACTACAAGGTCTCGCTGCGCACCGCGACGATCAACGCCGCGGAGATCGCCGCGAAGTTCGGCGGCGGCGGCCACCCGCGCGCCAGCGGCTTCGAGTGCTCCGGCAGCCCCTTCGACATCAAGGTCATGATCGTGGCGATTCTGGAGAAACTTCTTCCGTGAACGGGATTATTATCGTCGACAAACCGGCGGGCTTTACGTCGCATGACGTAGTGGCCAAACTGCGCGGGATTCTGGGCATGCGGCGCATCGGGCACGGCGGAACGCTCGACCCCATGGCGACCGGCGTACTGCCGGTTTTTGTCGGCAGCGCGACCAAAGCCGTCGATCTGCTGCCCGACAGGACAAAACGGTACACCGCCACCGTCCGCCTCGGCGAAAAGACCGATACCGGCGACAGCACCGGCGCCGTGACCGCGAAAAGCGACGCCCGCTGTACCGAAGCGGATTTGACCGCGCTGCTGCCCTCGTTTTTGGGCGCGCGGACGCAAATTCCGCCGATGTACTCCGCGGTCAAGGTCGGCGGCCGCCGACTGTACGAGAGCGCCCGCGCGGGCGAGACCGTCGAGCGCAAACCCCGCCCCATCGAGATATTGTCGCTCGATCTCGTGTCGTTTGACGACACGGAGGGCAGTTTTGTCCTCGATGTCCGCTGCTCGAAGGGTACCTACATCCGGGTGCTCGCCGAGGAGATCGCCGAAACCGCGGGCTGTCTCGGAACGCTGACCGCGCTGCGCCGCACCATGAGCGCGGGGTTCGCCCTGCCCGACGCGCACACGCTCGAGGAGATCGCCGCCGCAAAGGAATCCGGCGCGCTCGACACCCTGCTGCTGCCGGTCGACCGCGCGTTCACGGCCTACAAGGCCGTCGCGCTCGATCCCGAGCTGACCAAACAGTTCTTTAACGGCGTCGTGTTCGACTGCCGCCAGACCAAAATCCAGCTCGAGCCGGGCGAGACCTACTGTGTCTACGGCGCGGACGGCGCGTTTCTGGGGCTCGGCGAGAACGCCTACGGCTACCTGAAAAAGACCTGCCACCTCTATTTCGGAGACGAATCCATTGATGGAACTGCTGCTGAAACCGACCCCCATTGACCGCCCCTGCGCCGTCGCGCTGGGCTATTTTGACGGCGTCCACATCGGCCACGCCGCCGTGATCGACGACGCCTGCCGCGCCGCGGAACAGCGCGGTTCCGTGCCGACGCTGCTGACCTTTGACCTGACCGGGCTGCGTCCGCCGGGCAAGGGAAGTCGCGATCTGATCTCGTTCGCCGACCGCCTTGCCGCCGCCGAAACGCTCGGCATCCGGCGCTGCTACGCGCCGGATTTCCGCGCCATCACGGCGATGACGGGCGAGCAGTTCGTCCGCGAGGTGCTGCGCGACACGTTACACGCGACGAGCGTCAGCTGCGGCGCGGACTTCCGCTTCGGCGCCAATCGCAGCTGCGGTCTCGCGGAGCTGTGCGCCCTGAGCGCCGACTGCGATATCGAGATCCACGCGGTGCCGGAGGTGCTGTACGCGGATCTCCCGGTCTCGACAACCCGCATCAAACAGGCGCTGACGGACGGCGACATCCCCGCGGTCAACGCCATGCTCGGCCGTCCCTACGCGCTTAGCCTGACCGTTTATAAGGACAAACAACTGGCGCGGAAAATGGGGTTCCCGACCATCAACCAGCCCTTCCCCGCAGACCTGCATCCCCCGCGTTTCGGCGTCTACCACACCGTCGCGACGACGGACGGCGGCCGCTATCCCGGCGCCTCGGCGATCGGGGTGCGCCCCACCGTCGACGACAGCGGCCGCATCGTGCTGGAGACCCACCTGATCGGCTTCAGCGGCGACCTGTACGGCGCGGTTGTTCCGGTGGCGTTCGAGCGCTTTTTGCGCGACGAGCAGACCTTCCCCGATGTGGCGGCGCTGCGCGCGCAGATCGCCCGCGATATTGCGGCGATTGAGGCGGTCGTAACAGCACAAGAATAGCTTGCATTCTTATATCTAATTTGATATAATAATTCTCGCGCTACCCGGCCATGGAGTTTGGAGAATCCCGCGTTTCGCGGGCGCACCTTGCGCCTCACCCTATGACTGCGGCGGACAACAAACAAGAGAGGTGTATTTACCATGCTGAAAGACAAGCACGAAGTTATCGAGAGCGTTCGCGTACACGAGACCGACACCGGTTCTCCCGAGGTACAGGTCGCCATCCTGACCAACCGCATCAACCACCTGACCGAGCACTTAAAAGAACACACCCACGACAACCACTCGCGCCGTGGGCTGCTGAAGATGGTCGGCCAACGCCGCAATCTGCTCGCCTATCTCCAAAAGAAGGATATCGAGCGGTACCGCGCGATTATCGCGAAGCTCGGACTGCGCAAATAGTTTCGTTCCCTACAGGCAGACGGAATACCCGTCTGCCTGTGCTACATTCTACCACTGCCGCTTTGGGTGGTGATTTAGCGATGAATTGAGGGCTTCGGCGCCCGGATTCCTCAGTTTATTGCTAAATCCATCAAACGCGGTTGAGGATAAATATCAAATTGGAGGCAATTATGTTTGAAAATTTCCGCGTTTTTGAGACCCAGCTTGCCGGACGCAAGCTCGTTGTAGAAACCGGTAAAATGGCGGGGCTTTCCAACGGCTCCTGCCTGGTGCGCTACGGTGAGACCGTTGTGCTTTGCAACGCCACCATGAGCGCGAAACCCCGCGACGGCATCGACTTCTTCCCGCTGTCCGTCGATTTCGAGGAAAAACTGTACGCCGTCGGCAAGGTTCCCGGCAGCTTTATGCGCCGCGAGGGCCGCCCGACCGAGAAAGCCGTCCTGACGTCCCGCGTCGTGGACAGGCCCATCCGTCCGCTCTTTCCGAAAGATATGCGCAACGACGTGTCGGTCGTCATGACCGTTATGTCCGTCGATCAGGACTGCGCGCCCGAAGTAGCGGGCATGATCGGCACCTCGATCGCGCTGACCATCTCCGACATCCCGTGGAACGGCCCCATCTCGGGCATCCACGCCGGTTACGTCGACGGTCAGATCGTCATCAATCCCACCGAAGCCGAGCGCGAGAAGAGCCTGCTGCAGTTGACCGTCGCCTCGACCGCCCACAAAGTCGTCATGATTGAGGCCGGCGCGAGCGAGGTCAACGACGAGGTCATGATGGCGGCGATCATCCGCTGCGACGAGGCCAACAAGCAGGTCATCGAGTTCATCAATAAGATGCAGCGCGAGATCGGCAAGACCAAGCTGCATTTCGAGAGCCAGGAGCTCGACGCCGATATGTACGAAGCCGTCAAAGCCATCGCGATCGACGACGTCCGCAAGGCGATGGACACCGACGACAAGACCGTGCGCGACGCCGCGCTGCGTCCCGTCTACGACGCGGTTCACGCCGCGCTGGACGAGAAATACCCCGATCAGGCGTTCCAGATCGACGAGTGCCTGTACAAATTACAGAAATACGTCGTGCGCCGCTGGCTGCTCGACGACGGCAAGCGCGTTGACGGACGCGGCATCAACGAGATCCGCCCGCTGGCCGCCGAAGTCGGTCTGCTGCCCCGCGTGCACGGAAGTGGCATGTTTACCCGCGGCCAAACCCAGGTTCTGACCGTCGCGACGCTCGCGATGCAGCGCGAAGCCCAAATACTCGACGGCATCGACAGCGAGGATTCCAAGCGCTACATGCACCACTACAACTTCCCCAGCTACTCGGTCGGCGAGACCCGTCCCAGCCGCGGCCCCGGCCGCCGCGAGATCGGTCACGGCGCTCTGGCCGAGCGCGCGCTGCTGCCCGTCATCCCCACCATCGACGATTTTCCGTACACGCTGCGCCTCGTCTCCGAGGTTCTCTCCTCCAACGGCTCGACCTCGCAGGGTTCGATCTGCGGCTCGACGCTGGCGCTGATGGACGCGGGTGTCCCGATCTCCGCGCCGGTCGCCGGCATCTCGTGCGGCCTGATCACCGAGGGTGACCGCTGGATGACGATGGTCGACATTCAGGGCGTCGAGGACTTCTTCGGCGACATGGATTTCAAGGTCGCCGGCACCCACAAGGGCATCACCGCGATTCAGATGGACCTGAAAACCGACGGTTTGACCTACGACATCATCAAAGAGGCACTCGACAAGTGCAACAAAGCGCGCGTCTATATTCTCGACGACGTCATGCTGAAAGCGATCGACAAGCCGCGCGCCGAGCTGTCGAAGTACGCGCCCAAGATGCTGACCATGCAGATCGAGGTCGACAAGATCAGCGAAGTGATCGGCAAGGGCGGAAAAGTTATCCAGAAAATCTGCGCCGAGTGCGAGGTTAAAATCGACGTCGAGGAGGACGGCCGCATCTTCATCTCCGGCACCGACATCGACAACGCCCGCCGCGCCAAAAACATCATCGAGACCATCGTTATGGAGCCCGAAGTCGGCGACATGTACTACGGCAAGGTCACCAAGATTCTGCCCATCGGCGCCAAGGTTGAGATCGCGCCGGGCAAAGAGGGTCTGGTGCACATCAGCCGTCTGGCCGACCACCGCGTCGAGAAGACCGAGGACATCGTCTCGGTCGGCGACATCATCCCCGTCAAGGTTATCAAGATCGGCGACCGCGGCATCGACCTCTCCCGCAAGGAAGCGCTCGACGCCATCAACGCCAAGAAGACGGACGGCGAGGAAAGCTAAGTCCCACTTCCTAAAGGGCAGCGCGTGAGCGCTGCCCTTTGTTGATCCCGTTTTCGTATCCTATGTCTTCGAACGTGGCGCGATCGCACAGCGCCAGATTTTTCCACTCATGTTTCCACTCTGCCCGGCAACACTATCACCAGGAAGATTTGCAACCCTTTATTTGGGATTTGTAACAACAAATTTGTTGATACGGGTTTTCAATTGAAAAAAGCGGAAGTGAATCTTCCGCTTTTATGTCTTTTTACGGTAAATTATTCCAGCTTGAGCGAGAAGGCGGCGCGGTGCGCCGTGCCCGGCTTCAGCTGGTATTTTTCGTGCAACATCAGCAGGCCGGGTACGTCGCCGCCCACCCCGCACATCGCGCCGTCGAGATGCAGCTCGGTCAGCGGCCGCGCTTTCAGCTCGTGGATGTGTTCAGCGGCGTCGAGTTCCGCCGTCGTGCAGTGGCGCGCCGTGAACAGAAACCCCTCCCCGCCGCGGTCGGTCACCGTGACCGCGCCCGCCGCGCCGCTAAGGCGCAGCGAGAACACGTCGCAGCGCGCGCCGTTCTCCTGCGGGCGCATGTAGTTGTGCGAGAGATCGGGGATCGCGCTTTGGTACCGGCCGTACAGCGCGCCCGTCTTGCGGTCGGGGTAGTTCTCCTGCGGGCCGCGCCCCAGCCACACGGCGTCGGTGTAGCCGTCGGGCAGCAGAAGTTCCATACCGCAGCGCACCAGCGTCCGTTTCCTGCCGGTCACCGTGTGCGCGACGTCGACCGTGCCGTCCCCGAAGACGCGGTACACCGTCGTCGCCGTTGTGCAGCCTGGAACGCGCCAGTCGACCGTCACCACCGCCGCGCTGTCCTCGATCGCCGCCTGTACCGTCCGCGGCCGCTGCCGTTCCGCGGCGCGCCACCAATGCTGACCGTTCGTGGTGTTCTTCAGCGCCCGCACAAAGTTCGTGATACCGCGGTCGTTGTCGGTCTCGGCGCGGTAATAGCACGGTTTCAACGGTCCCAGCAGCCGCTCGGCGCCGTCGACGACCGCCGAGGCCAGCGCGCCGTCCGAGAAACGGAACACAAATCCTGATCCCGCGACTTCGACCGTCTTTCCGCTCTGTGTGATCGCGGGCGCGGGGGCCGCGGTCTCGATCGGCGCGGCGACGAATTTTTGCAGCACGATCTGGCTCTCGGCCTGAACCGTGCCCGCGGGCGCCCACGGCAGGTCGGCGCGCGTCACCCAGCGGAAGGTCGCGGTGACCAACGCTGCCGCAGGCAGCGCCGGCAGCGGGAGAGCGCGCTCCCGCTCGCCGAGCGGCGGAATCGCCGCCGTCACCGCCGCGTCGATCTCGCCCCCGGACAGCGCCGCGCCGTTCGCCTCGATGCGCCAAAACAGCCGGAAATCCTCCGGCGTCAAAAACAACTGCTTGTTGCGCAGCACAAAGCGCCCCGGCTGCGCGCCCGCCGTCACCGAAAAGGGTTGGTACCCGTACCGTACCTCGTCGGCGGCGGGATGCGGTTTGCGGTCGGCGGCGACGAGGCCGTTGGCGCAGAAATAGCCGTTGCTGCCCGTCGTGAAGCGGCTTTTGTACCCGTCGCGCGCGTTGTAGGTCTCGGCGAAATCGATGCCGTACAGCCACCGTTCCTCGCCGTCCCGCTCGACGCGGATCGCCTGATCGGCGAAATCCCAGATAAAACCGCCGCACAGATGCGGATAGCGCTCGAACGCCTCGATGTACTCCATGAAATTGCCCAGACTGTTCTCCATGCTGTGCGCGTACTCGCAGAGCAGCACCGGCATGGTCTCGTACATCTGCGCCGTGATCCCCTTGTCGGCGGCGAGCATCGCCATCAGGCCGCGGTTGATCTCGGTCTCCTGCTTTCCGCACAGTTTCGCGAAGTATTTTTCGTCGGGATACATGCGGCTGATGACGTCGGTGCTGCGTTTGTTGTGCTCGCCCTCGTAGTGGAACGGGCGCGTCGTGTCCAGCTGTTCCGCCGCGGCGCGCATCGCCCCGAAATTCGATCCGGCGCCCGCCTCGTTGCCGAGACTCCAGAAAAAAATACAGGCGTGGTTGCGGTCGCGCAGCACCATGCGCCGCATGCGGTCGACGCAGTGGGGCGTCCAGCGCGGATCGTCGGTCGGCACGATGCCGCGCACGCCGTGGGATTCGAGGTCGGCCTCATCCATAACCAGTATACCGAGCTCGTCGCAGAGATCGTACAGCCGCGGGTCGTTCGGATAGTGGCTGGTGCGCAGCGCGTTGATGTTGTACCGCTTCAGGATCTCGATGTCCTCGCGGTAGCGCGCGTCGGACAGCGTCCAGCCCGTGTCGGGGTCGTAGTCGTGGCGGTTGACGCCGCGGATTTTCAGCGGCTGCCCGTTCAGCAGCAGCACGTTGCCGTCGATGCGCACCTCTTTAAAGCCGAAGCGGAACGCCTTGTAGGTCGTCTCGCCGCCGGCCGTCAGTTCCAGTAAAACGGGATACAGTACCGGCGTCTCGCTGCTCCACAGCGCGGGGTTCCGGACCTGTGCCGCGAACTCCACCGTCTCAGCGCCCGCGACCGTCAGCGACGCGCTGCCCAGCTCGAGACCCAGCTGCGGAATCGACGCCCGCACCGTCACCGCCGCCGCAGCGCCGTCGTTTTTCAGCGTCAGCGTCAGCCGCGCGGTCGCGCGTTTCAGGCCGTCCGCGAACGATGCGCGCAGATAGAAATCGCGGAGATACGTCGCGGGCTCGGCATACAGAAAGACGTCGCGGTAGATGCCGCTCATGAACCACATGTCCTGATCCTCGAGGTAGGTGCCGTCGCTGTAACGCCACACTACCGCGGTCAGCCGGTTCTCGCCCGCGGTCAAAAACGCCGTCACATCAAACTCGTGCGGCGTCATCGACCCCTGCGAGTAGCCGACCGGTTTTCCGTTCAAATAGACTTCCAGCGCCGCTTTGGCCGCGCCGAAATGCAGATAGACCCGCCTGCCCGCAAAGTTGTCCGGCACCGCAAAGCTGCGCCGGTAGACACCGATCTCCTGCAATGCGCGGCTGATCCTCGGAATCCGGTTTTTCCCGGTGGCGACCGCCTGCGGGAAGTCCATCGCGTAGTAGTGCGGGGAGCCGTACCCCTGCCGCTGCCAGACGCCGGGCACCGCGATCTCGTCCCATCCACTGTCATCGGTTTCCGCCGCCGTCGCGTCCGCCGGAAGATCGCTGCCCTGAATCCAGCGGAAACGCCAGGTGCCGTTCAGGTCCAGCCGATACGGCGCCGCGTCCCGCGCAAGCGCCTCGGCGGCCGTATCGCAGACAAAGGCCATCGCGTGGCCCTCCTCCTTGTTTCGTGAGACGATCTCAAGATTCTCCCAATC
>JAVBVJ010000128.1:0-9439 GCA_031554355.1 Oscillospiraceae bacterium | reverse complement strand
GCTCTTCTATGCTAAAATGTGTGTAATGACTCATTTTGCCTGCCTTTCGATGGTTGTCTCGCAACGCCCATTCTACTGGCTTTGGCTTCTTGAGTCATTATCTTTTTCTCACTGTTGCACTTCAAGTGTAAAGCTACAACTAGTTGTTAGTTTCGCTCCGCGAAAGCGGTTGAAGGACAAGGGCAAAGAATCCCGAAATCAGAGCTCTTTCGCCGAGCACTACAGCAACCGACGCGAGGGCGAGATATTTATTAGTTGCTAGGTGCTAGTCACTTGTTATTAGTTTCGCTCCGCGAGAACTGGAAAAGGACGAGGGCGAGGTATCCCGAAGTCATTATTCTTTCACCAAGCCTCCCGGCAACCGCCGCTCGGGCGACCTCTGACGAGAGCCAAGTACGCGAAGCGCTTACCGCGCAAAAAAGCTTTTGCGCGGAAGACGAGCAGCCCCGAAACGGGATAACCATCACGCGTGAAACAAGGGATGGTTTGGAGTGAAGGGCGCTGCGACGAGGCGGGGTTCGGGAGCGCAAGCGCACCCGATAATGTGCTTTGGTTACTTTCTCACAAGAGAAAGTAACCCGCGGCAAACGCGGAATCGCACTTGAACTTGACCTTATGTACTTGTACTTTTCCAGTTCTCGCGGAGCGAAACTAACAACTAGTCACTGCAAACTAGTAACTATCAGGCCTTTCGCCACCTTGGCTTTCCCACCCACCCTCCCGGATTAAAATGGGGGCTTCGCCCCCAAACCCGCTAAAGAAGTAACGGTTGCGAACTGGCTGGTTGCGGTTTTTTGTCTTTTTCAGCTATCGCTGAGCGATACTGACAACTCACAAAAAAATGCCCCCGCGAGCGGAAGCATTTTTTGCTGTATGTTTACTGTTTCGGTTTTCTGACCGCGGGTTTGACCGCCGGTTTTTTCGGTGCCTGTCTTGGAGCCGTGTTGCTCCGGGGTGCGGTGGGCACGATGGTCTTGGTGCCAAGGTGCTTATTGACCGCGTCGACGACCGGAGCCACTTCCTCGTTCGGCAGTTTGACGCCGATGAGCTGCTCGATCGTCTGAACGGGGTTGTTCGCGAAGTTGCTCTGGAGATTCTTGTTGTTGGTCAACAGCGGGAGAATATAGGAGATCAGCTGCCCGATGTTGATGCCGGAACCACCGGTGTTGCTGCCGCCGCTGTTGCCGGTGAACATCGACATCACGGTCTGGAGCGTCTGCGGATTGATCAGGCCGCCCGCCGCGCCGGTCGTCGACTCGTCGCCGCTGCCGAGCGCCGACAGAATGCTGGTCAGCAGCCCGCCGTGCATGGTCTGCGCCTGCTGGGCGGTCTGGGTCTGCTGCTGCGGCTGCTGTGTCTGCTGCTGCTCGCCGGTCAGCCCGCCTAAAACCTGCATCAGGACATTGGTGTTGACGTGACCGGTCTGGGAACCGGTGGCCTCCTCGCTTCCGCCCATCAGGGTGTTCGCGACATTCATGATCGTGTTCAGATCAAAGCCGCTGTCTTGTTTTCCGCCGCTCGCCGTGCCGGTCAGTTCGCCGATTAAATCCATTAATCCCATTCGTTTACCTTCTTTGTCCTTATTATTTTATGTTTCTCAACCGTTTGCGCAGAAATCACAGGGATCCAGTTTCTTCGCCTCGATGGCGTCGCCCAATGTGCCCGAATAGATCTTGAGCGAGCGGATGATCGCGCGGCAGTTCACGTCGAAGTGGTAGGATTTTCCGTACTGGGTCCAGTATGCGGGATCGGTGAGCGCGCCGGTCAGGACTGTGCCGTCCGGCACTGTGACCTCGGACGCCTCGACTTTCTGGGAATCCGGAATTTCAGCGACAGGCGCATTGTAGTCCGCCGCGACCGCGCCGACGCCGACCACCAGAACCGCCGCGACGATCGCTACGAGTTTCTTGAGTTTCGGATCCAGCTTCTTGTTGGAAATCAGCAGGACAAGGCCGATGGGCAGGAAGATCACAAATGTCGCGACCAGCCCCATCTGGTTCCACAGGAACGTCTTGATCTTCGCCCCGGTCGAGCCGTCCTGTTTGACGGGGCAGGGTTTGATGCGGTTCGCGCGCTTCCAGAGCAGCGAGCCGACGATCGCCATCACCGCCATAATCGCAAGGCCGACAATCGTTAACGTCGTGTTGCTCTCCATCAGCATGATGACGGCCATCACGGTCCCGCCGCAGCCGAGCAGCCACAGGAGTCCCGCCGCGATGCGCATCGGCGCCGCGGATTTTTTCTCGGTCGCGGCGTTGTTTCCGGCAGGTTGCGTCGCCGCAGCTTTGTCGTCGGTCTTGGCCGCCGGGGCAGCCGTTTTCTCTGCCTTTGCCGCCGCAGGGGCCGCGTTCTGCGCCTTGCCCACCTGCACGATCTCGCGCTCGGGCAGTGGCTTTTTCTCCTTCGTAGGTGTTGCCATATAGAACTCCTCCTTGTTCACAGTTCCCATTGTTGTAGTTAGATTATAACTGGTAGAGGTTTAAAATACAATATTAAAAGAAAAAATCGACGCTTCTCAACAGCTTGATTACCCCCGGCGCGGAACGGGTCGGGCGGTTTTCAGTCGAGTGCGGTCGAATGATCAGCGGCTTTCCCGCAGCGGGGCGCGGGCACACAAAAAAGCAGGGCCGTAGCCCTGCTTTCCGCGCGCGGATCGCTCCGGTTACGCCGCCGGGACGATCGCGTTGTGGACGACACGCCGAACCAAAAATGCGGCGAGAGCGACGACGATGCCGATCGAGAGCGCGACCAGGTAGAAGTAGAACACGGGCGGGTTGGCCGCGCCAAACATGATCATCACCGCGAACTCGGCGGTAAAGAGCGCGAGTGCCGCCAGCGCGAAAACGCCGGTCAGACGCGCGAAATACGCATTCTTTGCGGTGAATATCGCACCGCGTGCGATGCTGCCCAGCATCAGGATCACGGCAATCATCCCGGCGATGACCGGCACATACGCGGCGGCGGTCAGGATCTTCAGCGGGATCGCGAGAAATGCAAACTCCGGAAAGAGAACTGCGTAGTTGTCAATGATCAGCGGCGCCATAAAGAAAAAAAACATCCCGCCGACCAGCATCGCGCCTGCGACCAAAACCTGCAGCACGCGGCTTAAAACTTTTGTGGACATAATAAACCCTCCCATGGATCGCTTGGCAGCCGTTCTCCGATCCGCTCGCCTGCGCAGCAGACGAAGCGTCGGCAACCGTTCCAAGATTCGTTGTGGCAGCGCGCCCGACCAGCCCGCGGCGAGGCCGGTTGTTGTGTCTTCAGTGTATCACAACGCGCTTCGCTTGTCAATTATTTTTTATTGCTTTTCAATAATTATAATTCGTTATTCGACGATTTGATTGTCTCCCCCGCTCCACCGCTATTTCGTAAGCCGCGACGCGGACGTGTGGCGTGCGGTGCGAGAAGACGAGCGGATCAGCGAGCAGTGGCGGCACGGGGAGCGAACGGGCGGCGGTGGTGGGACGCCCTGCCGCTTCGTTCCTTCGCAGCGCGCGTTCTCGGTCGCGCGGTCGGTAAGGGGGCGATGGCAGGCGCGGGCACACAAAAAAGACAGGGTCTCCCCCGCCTTTCGGTTCGCTGTGGTTTGCTGTCAGAACTGTTCGCCGATCAGCTCGGTGAAGACGTAGCGCAGCACCTTCTCGGCGCGATCGACGAAGTTGTCGCGGATCGCCTGTGCCGCGCGCTGGGTCGGCGCCTCCATCTCCATCGCGAACAGCTCGTTTCCGGCCGCGTCGCAGACGGCGCAGCGGACTTTGTACCCGCTGTCGGTCTCCATGATCGCGACCTTGTGGCTGTTGCGGTTGCGTGAGCGCAGCGCCAGCGCCTCAGCGTTCTCGACGACGCGATCCCGCACGCTTAAAGGAACGTCCTCGACCAGAATCTGCGCGATTTCGGTGCCCGAGGGTGTTACGGTGTAGATGTCTCCGGTTTGCTTCAAGTGTCCCGCCTCGACCAGCGCCGCGATGGCGTCGGTGCATTCAAAGTAGTTCGCGTAGCCGCTGCCGGCCAGCGATTCGAGCAGATCGTTGTAGGACAGCGCGCCTACTCTGTCCAGAACATGACATACGAGAATCTTTATGACGCGATGATCGGTCAGCCCGCCGGGAACCACGCCTGCGGTAAAGGTATCGCGCTCCATCTCCTGTCTCCTCACTGCTTTTTTTCATTATACCATAGCTGAAAAGTCGGTTTCAATGACCCGCGGGCAGCAATTCGGCGAATAGCGGAAATAATCGATGTGCTCGCGCTCGAAAAAGTAGTGGAACGGCGGCGGATCGATGTTTCGTTTGGGCAATACGTCGATGATCACCAGCTTGATCTTCATGCGGTCGGGCAGGATGCTTTTGATGTAGACGCTGACCTCCGAGAGCAGCTCGACGCCCTCGACCTGCTCGGCGAGACCGGCGAGGTTCGGCGTCAGCTCGACGAAGACGCCGTAGCTCTCGATCGAACGCACGGTGCCGAGCACCGTCTCGCCCGCCGTGAACAGCGCGGCGTTCTGCTCCCAGTCGCCCAGCAGCTCGCGGTGGGTCAGCAGAAACCGCCCCGACGCGTCGACGGATTTAACGGCGCAGCGCAGCAGCTGCCCCACCTGTACCCGCTCGCCCGGGTGCCCGATGCGCGACACCGAGATCGCGTCGATGGGCAGCAGCGCCGGAATGCCGCAGCCGACGTCGACGAAGCAGCCGAACCGCTCGAGGTGGGTGACGCGGCCGGTCAGGATGTCGCCCGGCACGCATTTTCCGAGATAGTGGTCGATGCAGCGCTGCTGGACGGCGCGGCGCGAGAGCAGCGCGACGGGGTTGCCCGACTCGTCGGTCGAGAAACCGGTAATCATAAAGCAGACCGGTTTGCCGACGCGGGAGATGATCGCGATGTCGCGCGTCGTGCCCTCGCGCAGGCCGACGCCGCACTCGTGGTACGGCATGACCCCCTTCATCGGGCCCAACGGCACGATCAGATTTTTATTGCGGTCGAACAGTGAGGCCTGCTGCTCGAGAACGGCGCTCGCGGCGCACGCTTCCTTCAATGTGAGAATACTCGACAGATAGCGCTCGTTTTCGTCCGTCAGCAGCAAACTGCCCTCACTCAAAAAGCGCTCCATCGGCGTCACCTCTTTTTTTAGTCCTTACATCATATGCAAAAACCTTTCGCAAATTGCCCGCCGGAACGTTGCGCGCCGCACGCAGTTTAGTATATAATGGATGGGATAATAAACGCGCGCGGAGGCGTCCGATGGATGTTCAGGTCGGCGATGTGCTGAAAGTGAAAAAACCGCATCCCTGCGGCAACGACCTGTTCGAGGTGCTGCGCGTCGGGATGGATTTTAAGATCAAGTGTCAGAAATGCGGGCATGTCATCATGCTGCCGCGCGTCAAAATCGAGAAAAATATCAAAAAAATCATCCGCAACGGAGAAGAATAACGCATGCTGGACAAGCTGAAAATGGTCGATCAGCGGTACGAGGAGATCAACCGCCAACTGACCGACCCCGCCGTCATCGGCAACAACGAGCAGTACAAGGCGCTGATGAAGGAGTACAAGAACCTCAACCCGGTCGTCGAAGCTTTCCGCGCTTACCAGAAGGAGCAGGCCTCCTTCGCCGAAGCGCAAGAACTGCTGAATGAGGGCGGGCTCGACAAGGATTTTAAAGAGATGGTGCAGGCCCAGTACGACGACTCGAAGGAACTGTCGGAAAAGCTGCTCGAGGACCTGAAAATCCTGCTGCTGCCGCGTGACGAGAACGACGACAAGAACGTCATCGTCGAAATTCGGGGCGGCGCGGGCGGCGACGAAGCCGCATTATTCGCGGGCGTGTTGTACCGCATGTACTCGATGTACGGCGAGACGCGCCGCTGGAAAAGCGAGGTGCTCAACGCGAACGAGACCGAGCTCGGCGGCTACAAGGAGATCAGTTTCCTGATTACCGGCGACGGCGCGTACAGCCGCTTTAAGTTCGAGAGCGGCGTCCACCGCGTGCAGCGCGTGCCCGAAACCGAGACGCAGGGCCGCATCCACACCTCGACGGTGACGGTCGCGGTGCTGCCCGAGGCCGAGGAGGTCGAGATCGACATCAACACGAAGGATTTACAGATCGACACGTTCCGGTCGGGCGGCGCGGGCGGACAGCACGTCAACAAGACCGAGTCGGCGATCCGCATCACGCATCTGCCGACGGGCATCGTCGTCGAGTGTCAGGACGAGCGCAGCCAGTTCAAAAACAAGGACCGTGCCATGAAGATTCTGCGCTCCCGCCTGCTCGAGCAGAAACAGCGCGAACAGGACGCCGAGATCGCCGCCGAGCGCAAGGGACAGGTCGGCACCGGCGACCGCAGCGAGCGCATCCGCACCTACAACTACCCGCAGGGCCGCGTGACCGACCACCGCATCGGGCTGACGTTGTACCGGCTGGAAGCTGTGCTGAACGGCGACCTCGATGAATTGATCGACGCGCTGATCACCGCCGACAACGCCGAGAAGCTGAAGGCGCAGCAATAAAAGCAATCGCCCCCATGGTGAGCCAAATCAGCAGCGGGGTTTTCCCACGCACCACCGTCTGCACCCTCACCACGGTGTAGGACGCAGCAGGATTAGAACTGAATTCTGCACTGACGTCATGAACGATGCGCCCCTATAATACGCACGGACAGGAATATCATGGAGACGAAAATCATTGCCATCAACAGCGAAAACCGCAGCGAGGTTCTGGCGCAGGCCGAGAGCCTGCTGACCGGCGGCGAGGTCGTCGCGATTCCGACCGAGACGGTGTACGGGCTGGCCGCCAACGCGTTTGATGACGCCGCCGTCCAGAAAAGATACGACGTGAAGAAGCGCCCCGCCGACAACCCGACCATCGTGCACATCAGCGACCTGATCATGCTGAAATCCGTTGTCGCGGAGCTTCCGCCCGACGCCGTCGCGCTGGCGAAGGTGTTCTGGCCGGGGCCGCTGACCATTGTGCTGAACAAGCTGCCCGAGATCAGCGAGACCGCGACCTGCGGCCTTGCGACCGTCGGGGTGCGCATGCCCGAGAACGCCGTTGCGCGCGACATCATCGCCGCCGCGGGCGTCCCGCTGGCAGCGCCGTCGGCCAACATCTCCGGCGGGCCCAGCCCCACCACGGCGCGCCACGTCTACGACGACCTGAACGGCAAGATTCCGCTGATCATCGACGGCGGCCCGTGTCAGGTCGGCATCGAGAGCACCGTCATCACATTGACGACCGGGGTGCCGACAATTCTGCGTCCCGGCATGATCTCGCTGGAGGATATCCGGACGGTGCTGCCCGGCGCGGTGCTGTCCGACGACGTGCTGAAAAAGCCGCGCGCCGACGAAAAGACGCAGTCCCCCGGCACCAAGTACGAGCACTACTCGCCGCGCGCCAACGTGACATTGATCCGCGGCTCGCTCGAGGATTTCGCCGCGTTCGTCAAGGAGAACGCCGCCGCGGACACCTATGCGATCTGTTTTGACGGCGAGGAGGACGCCATCGAGATCCCCTCCATCTCCTACGGGCCGGCCGACGCGCCCGATATTCAGGCGCGCAAACTGTTTTCGGTGCTGCGGGCCGCCGACTATTTCAGCGCGAGCGACGTCTTTGTCCGCGCGCCGCGCGACGACGGCGACTCCCTCGCCGTCTACAACCGGCTGCTGCGGGCGTCCGGTTTTCAGGTGGTGACGCTGTGAGTGCCTTTTCGATTGTCGGGCTGACGGGTCCCTCCGGCAGCGGCAAGAGCTACGCCGCGGGTTACCTGAGCGGCTGCGGGTTCGCGGTCATCGACGCGGATCAGACCGCCCGCGCGGTCGTGGAGCCGGGTTCCCCCTGCCTCGCCGATCTCGCCGCCGCCTTCCCGGACAGTATTCTGAACCCCGACGGCAGCCTCAACCGCAGAAAACTGGCCGATCTCTGTTTTTCCGACCCCGCGCGGCAAAAGCAGCTCAACGCCATCACGCATCCCTACATATTACGCGCATTAACGACGCAGTACGGCGTATTGGAAAAGGCGGGAAAACGCTGCTGTATTGTCGAGGCGGGGGCGCTGTTCGAGAGCGACATGCCCGACCGCTGCGACCGGATTATCTTCATCACGGCGAACCGGCCCGTGTTGGTGGCGCGCATCGTGCAGCGCGACGGCATCTCGGCCGCGCAGGCCGAGACCCGGCTGAACGCGCAGACCGACCCCGAATCGGTGCGCGACCGCTGCGACGTGTTTCTGGAGAACAACGGCACCCTGGCCGAATTTGAGCGCAAACTGGAGCAATTGGCCGGACAGCTGAACGTCTGGTATCAAGAATAAAGGAGAAATATTTTGGACGAGAAGAAGACCAAGGCACAGTTGCTGGAGGAGAAACTTCTTTACAGCAAGAAAAACGCCCACAAAGAGTACGCGAAAAAGATAGAGAAGAAACTGGACGGCTACATCGGGAACTATCTCGATTTCATGAACGCCGCCAAGACCGAGCGCGAGTTCACCGACCTTGCGGTCGCACTGCTTGAGAAAAAGGGATTCAAGGCGCTCGACCGCAATAAAAAATACAAGACGGGCGATAAAATCTACTTCAACAACCGCAACCGCAGCCTGATCGCCGCCGTCATCGGCAAGGAGTCGCCGGCCAAGGGCGTGCGCATCGTCGCGGGTCACATCGACGCGCCGCGCCTCGACCTCAAGCCGCACCCGCTCTACGAGGACAGCGAGCTCTGTTACTTCAAGACGCATTACTACGGCGGCATCAAGAAATACCAGTGGGTCGCCCTGCCGCTCGCGATCCACGGCATCGTCGTGAAAAAGGACGGCAAGACCGTCAACATCGTCATCGGCGAGGACGAGAAGGACCCCGTGCTCTGCATCACCGATATTCTGCCGCATCTGTCGGCCAACGTGCAGGACAAGCGCACCGCCCGCGACGTCATCAAGGGCGAGGAGCTCAACATCCTGCTGGGCAGCGAGCCGATCGACGACGAAAAGGTCAAGGAACCCGTCAAGCTCAACATCATGCGCATTCTCAACGAGAAGTACGGCATCTACGAGAGCGATTTTGTGTCGGCCGATCTCTCGGTCGTTCCGGCGCTCAAAGCGCGGTACGTCGGTCTCGACAGAAGCCTTGTCGGCGCCTACGGCCACGACGACCGCGTCTGTTCCTACGCCGGCATGATGGCGCTGATCGATAACCCGAAACCGGTGAACACCACGATCTGCATTCTCGCGGACAAGGAGGAGATCGGCTCGTGCGGCAACACCGGCCTGGAATCCGACATGCTGCGCAACTTCCTGTCGACGCTGGCCCGCAGCTGCGACGTCCCGATCGAGGAGATGCTGCACAACTCCGACTGCCTGAGCGCCGACGTCAACGCCGCGTTCGACCCGAACTTCGGCGAGGTGCACGAACGCAAGAACGCCGCGTTTCTGAACTACGGCCCCGCGCTGACCAAATA
>JAVBVJ010000064.1:0-19803 GCA_031554355.1 Oscillospiraceae bacterium | reverse complement strand
TCTCTTTTCTCTTCCCGGGCTCTGGGTTTTTTCTCGTTTCTCAACCAACAGGGGTGCTTGGGGCCAAACTCCAAACCGGCGCCTGTTCACCCCCCCCCCGCCACTGCGTTTTCCCTTAATACACGCGCCAGATCAGCCGCGCCTCGGTCTCGACCGCCCAGATGCCGTCGCTCTGGAACTCGTAGGTCTTGCCGCCCTCTTCCTTGGCGTAGAATCCGTACCCGCGGTCGGCGAATCCCGCCGCGATCAGCTGCTGGATGTAGGCGTTGACCTGATCCTTGGTCTCGTTCTCGACAACAATCTCGAGCACCATCGCCGGGCCGTCCATGTTGATGCTGTAGCTCTTGTAGGGCAGCGGGGTGCTGTAGGGCGGGATGACTTTGAACGCGGGATCCCACTCCGGTTTGCCGACCGCCTCGGTGATGACGATCATGGCGTTGAACATCCCCGGTTCTGTTTTGGACTCGATCGCCGTCAGCGCGACGTCCCACTTTCCGTTCGTCGCGGGGGTTCCGGAAAAACCCGCCGCGGTCAACAGCTGCTGCCAATCGCCGATCTGTTTTTGAGACATCCGGTAGTGCGCGCGGAATTCGCCCTCCCACTGGACGGCGGCGTACACTTTGATGTAATCTGCCGGCGCAGGAACGACGTCCGGCCATGCGGCGCTTTCGGTAGCGTCTCGCGGATCCACGGGTATCTCCGGTTCCGGCAGTACCGGCGGATCCGGCGGCGGCGGAGCCGGGTCGGTCTTGATGGAACCCTGCACCAACTGCATTACGGTATCAAGCTGCTCGCCGTGGCTGACGCAGCCCGTCAGCGCAACCAGCAGAACCAGCGCAACGATCACGACCAGTGCTTTTTTCATGGAATCCACCTCCTTCTAGGAAATTTATTATACCACAGAAATGTGAATAATTTTCAGAAATATGGGATCTTGTCCCGCAAGCGGGCGGTATTCCCATTCCATGGAGGCAATTGCCCGGCGATTCTTTTAGTCATAGTCGCTAAAATTACGCCGCTTCTTAATTTATAATACACAAACAGGACCATCCTCTCAACCGCCTATTCTTTCTATCGTCGACGGCAAAGAAAGTTGCCGCATCAAAAGGCAGCGCGTGCAATATGCGCGCGCTGCCTTTTTTGCCCTGTCATTCCCCTCCCGCGGAGGGGTAGCATCAAGCATCGGGGTGGTGCACTAAAGTATAATACAAACCAGCCCGTTGCAGCCCTCGTTGATAATTCGCTCCAGCGTCTCCTGAATCTTCATGCGGGCGTCGGCGGGCATGCGGTACAGCTTGTTCTGCAGGCCCTCGTTGACCAGCGAACTGAGCGACTTTCCGAAGATGTTCGAATCCCAGATCTCGAGCGGGTTCTCCTCGAACTCCTGCAGCAGGTATTTCACAAGCTCCTCGCTCTGCTTCTCCGACCCGACGATGGGGCTGACCTCGGTCGTGATGTCGGCGCGCATCATGTGGATCGACGGCGAACTGGCGCGCAGCTTGACGCCGTACTTGCCGCCCTGCTTCACGATTTCGGGCTCCTCGAGGTGCATCTCGTCAAGCGTCGGCATCACGACGCCGTACCCCGTCGCCTCAACCTGTTCGAGCGCGCTTCTAATCTTCATGAACTGCTGGCGCGTCTGGGATAACTCGACGATGCAGGACATCAGGCTGGCCTCGTCGATGATGCTGAGCCCCGTCTCCTCGCCCAAAATTTTGTAGAACAGATCGGGCTGCAGCTGGACGGTCAGCCGCACGATGCCGCTGCCGAGATCGGTCGCGGCGCGCACCGCGCTGCGGATGTGCTCGCACTGCTCCAAGATCGGCAGGCGCTCGGATACGTCGCTCATGCGGACGATGCGCGAGGCGAAGATCGCGAAGGTGTCGAACACGGTGGATTTGAGCCAGTGGTCCTTTTTCAGCGCCGAGATCCAGCGCGGCATGTCGATGTCGATCTGGCGCACCGGAAACTCGTTGGTGATGACGGTCATCATGCGCTTGATGTCTTCCTCGACCAGATCCAGACAGTTGACCGGCAGCACCGGAACCGCGTACCGTGCGCGCAGTGACGCCGCAAGCTCGACGCTCTCGGCCGCCGCGGGATTGACGCAGTTGAGCAGGATGATGAACGGTTTGTTGATCTGTTTCAGCTCGGTGATAACCCGCTGCTCGGCCTCCAGATAATCGCTGCGCGGGATGTCGCTGATACTGCCGTCCGTCGTCACGACAATGCCGATCGTCGAGTGCTCGTTGATGACACGGCGGGTGCCGGTCTCGGCAGCGATGTCGAAGGGCACCGCGTCCTCGTACCACGGCGACATGACCATGCGCGGCGTCTCGTTCTCGATGTGGCCCAGTGCGCTCGGCACGATGTACCCGACACAGTCGATCATGCGCAGCCGCAGCGTCACGTTGTCCTCCAGCTCGACGGCGATCGCGTCCTCCGGGATGAACTTCGGCTCGGTCGTCATGATGGTCTTTCCAGCGGCGCTCTGCGGCAATTCGTCGATCGCCCGCTCGAGCGCAAGGCCGTTCTCGATGTTGGGGATCACCAGCGTCTCCATGAACTTCTTGATAAAGGTCGATTTTCCGGTGCGCACCGGACCCACCACTCCGATGTACACCTCGCCGTTCGTCCGTCTGGCGATATCTTTGTAGATGTTGTCGTATTCCATCTTTACACCGCTCCTCTCATTCCACAATCGGAATCAACAGCATTGATTTGGCGTCCAGCGCCCCGTCAAAGATGTTGTTCTCGGTCTCGATCTCGTGCGGCGAGGTGTTGAACCGTTTCGCGATCTCAAACACGTCCTCCCCGGCTTCGGCGAAATAGATCGAGACCGCAATATCCGCCGGTTTTTTGGTGTTGGCGGCGTCGATGGAGACCGCCTGAACCGCCGGCAGCCGCGTGACCGTCAGCACGTTGCCGAACAGATTGCCGTCGGCGCGCAGTGAGATCGCGTTTTCGCCGTCGGTGCAATCGAGCGTGGTGAAGAGGACATCGAGTGCGCTGTAGGTCGGCGCCCCCCCGTTGCCGAGCGTCACCTCGACGTCGAGATCCTGCTCGAGGCTCTCGATCTCGCCGTTGTCGTCGCTGAGCAGGCAGGTCAGCGCCAGCGACAGGCGGACCGCGCCGGGACTGTCGCTCTGCAGCGCGGCGCGCAGCGGGGTGATGTAGTAGTCAATGAGATGCAGCCCCGGTCTCTTCTCGACGGTCTGTTTCAGGCTGACAGGCGTCCAGACCGGAACAACCTCGCTGAGCACGCTGACATTCTGCCGCTTCATCTCGAGTGGGTAGCGCGTCGAGAACGCGTCGGTGATCAGCGACAGTGTCCCTTTTTCAAAGACGCGCACATCGGCGGCGCACAGCACCGACACCCCGATCACGCCGTCATCCTCGATGTCGGAACCCGCGGATAGAATCGACACCGCAGCCATCGGGAACATCCCGTCCGAGATGTCCTCCAACTCCAGCAGCTGGTTGTAGGGCAGCGAAAATCCGGCGCGCTTGACGCGAAACTGCTCGGGCGTCGAGATGTCGACCGCAAGCAGGACGTGGACGGCGCCGGCCAAAATCACGCGCGAATCCTCGATCGTCACGCTCTCGGGAACCGCCTTGGCGTCGCAGCGCAAAATCACCGGATTCTCGCAGCCCTCGAAATCCACGGCCAACGCCTCGTCGAGCGTAAACTGTTTTTCATCCATCGCGACGGGATGCAGGAACGCGACGTCGGCCTGCCGCTGATGCGCGCCCTCCCCCTGGATATCGCAGATGACGTCGCAGCCCGCCCCCGAGATCACCTTGATCGCGATGTTGGCGGCGCCGCGCACATCGATGCGCCGCGAGTTGACCGCGCGGCAGTTCAGATACGAGATCTCGGCCGCGCACAACACGAACGCGCCGTCCCCGACCGGCGCCTTGAGGTCGGTCTGTTTCGAGAACGGCAGCTTCTGCGTCAGGGAAAACAGTCGTTTATCCTCTCCTGTCTGGTAGATCACGGTCAGCCGGATGTAACCGTCTACCGTCGCTTTCGAGCCGACCGCAATTTTTTGTACAATCATCGGCTCCGCTTTCGCCTTGACAATTTTGAAAATCTCGGGCTGGTAGTCCGGGATGGTAAACTCCCCCTCCACCGGCTGCTCCACCGTGATGTCGCAGAGCAATTCGCTGGTTCCGAGATAATCGGTGGCCGCTAACAAGTCCATTACGTCTCCCCCTTCACATTTAAGAACGCGTCTTTCCTACCAATTTATATTCCCGGCGGGAGGGCTGTATGCCTTGTACAGTTTTCTTTCACGCCATGAAACAACAGCGGGTTTTCCCCGGTTTTCCGCCGTTGTGGCGATGCGCAAAGCACAAAAAAACAGCGCCGCGCGATGTGCGCGGCGCTGGCCGGCGGGCTTGAAGCCCTAGACCTCCTCGGCCTTCTTGATCTTGAAAATCAGCCGGAGAATCCCGCCTAAAAATTTGGGACTTTTGATGACGACAACTTGCAAAAGACCACCCTCCTATTCTCTGGAATGACAAATCCGCTTGTTTCGTGTTGCCTGCCCTATTATATACAGCCGCGGAAAAAGTGTGCTTTTCGGGCATAAAAATTTAAAAACAGGCCTCGCGGCCTGTGTTTATACTGTGTTTTACTTCTTTTCCGCCTGCCACGGTTTGAACGCCTGCGCTTCCTTCATCATCGCGGCGTAGCTCTCGTGGCGTGACGGCGCAATCGCGGCTTTTTTCAGCGCGCCGAGCACGGCGCAACCCTTCTCGACGGTGTGGGTGCAACCGGTAAAGTAGCATCCGTCCCTGTAGGGCGCGAACTCGACGAAACAGTCCGCGAGATCCTCCGCGGGAATCGGGTTATTCCCCGCAAAATCCATCGCCGAGAAGCCGGGGGTATCCGCGATGTACCCGCGCTCGAACGCGAACAGCTCGACGGCGCGCGTCGTGTGTTTGCCGCGCCCCAGTTTTTTGCTGATCTCGGCGGTCGCAAGCCCCAAATCCGGCAACAATTTGTTGAGCAGCGTCGACTTGCCGACCCCGCTGTTGCCCGCGAACACGGTCAGCCCCTGCGCACAGACCGCGCGCAGCCGCGCGGACGCATCGGCGTCGGCGGCCGTGTCGAAACAGGGATACCCCGCGTTCCCGTAGATCTCAAGCCAGGGCGCGGCGGGCTTGAGATCCGACTTCGTGAACGCAAACAGCACCGGGATCCGCTCGCGCTCCGCGATGGCGGTCAGCCGGTCCAGCACCTGCAGGTTGGGCGCGGGATCCGTCGTCGACGACACCAGCACCAGCCGGTCGACGTTGGCGACGGGCGGGCGTAGCAACGCGTTGGCGCGGTCCCCGATCTCGGCGATCACCCAGTCGGCGCCGCCCCCCTCGATGACAACGCGGTCGCCCGCAAGCGGTGTCAGCCCCCGTTTTCGGAAGATCCCTTTTGCGCGGCACTCAAAGACGGCATCGGCGGTTTTTACATAGTAAAACCCGCCGATGCCTTTCAGGATCAACCCCTGATATTGTGTCGCCTCAGAACTCAATCCGGTTCTCCTGTTCTACCCCGGTCCCATCGTGATGACAATCGCCGTGTTCGTCGTACCGACAACCACCGTGACGACGTTCCCGGTGAACGAAACCGTTCCGTCGCCACTCGCCACCGTTACGCCGACAATAACAAACCCGGGATCCGGTGTCACCGTGAAGGTCACCGGCACACCGTACATTGCGCTGACCGGCTCCGTGACCGTTCCGTTGCCGCTGATGCTCGCCGAGACGGTATGCGGCGTCATATAGGTTGCGAAATCGACCGGCACCGAGAGCGTGTTCTCGATTTTATCCTCGATGCTCTGCGCCACAAACTGGGCAATTAGCTGGCTGTTGGCGTAGACGCTGATCGTGATATTATTCTCCCTGACGGTCACCGAGGGACCCCATCCCGCGATCGGCCCTGTGACAACGTCCTGCGCGATCAACTCGGATCCGACATAGCAGCTCAGATTGTAAACTGCGGTTGCGGGGGCGTTTGGCACGTCGATCGAAATCTTGTAGGTGCGCTCGATCGGCCCGGAACTGACGACCAGATCGACCTTCGTCCCCATCATGACGGTGGAGTCGGGCGGTACACTCTGGGACAAAACGGTGCCTTTCGGCGCCATATCCGGTTGTTCCGTCACGCTTCCTTTAAATAAACCCGCCTTGTTCAAATCGCTCAGGGCGTCAACCTGCGACTTACCGACGACATTCGGGACTTTCGATCTCGAGGTCTCGACAAGCATGTTCACCCGGATAACCACTTCGGAACCTGAGGTGACGGTTGTTCCGGCAACCGGTTCCTGCCCCACCACGATGTTCTGAGCGTAATTGGGATCGTTCGCCGATTCCTGCCGAACCTGCAGACCCATGTTGCTGAGCATCCTTTTGGCTTCACCGCTCGACATATCCAGCACGTCCGGCATCTCGAACTCCTCGATGCCCTTGCTGACGAACAGCACGACGACGCTGTTGCCCTTGACGTTCTTGGGCGGCATCGGCGTCTGATAGTAGATCTCGCCGACCTCGTAATCGGCGTTGTAGGAGGATTCATCCGAGTACTCGAACTTGAAGTTGTAGGCGGAATTGTTGACGACGTCCTCGTAGCGCTGGCCGCGGAAATCCGGCACCTTGACGCTCGCGTACTGCTTGTCGACCAGCCCCAGCGCGTACAGCACCAGCAGCGCGGTACAGATAAAGATCGCCGCCGTCACGCCGACGATGACATAGGTCGTGATGCGGGATTTGCGCCGCGGTTTTCTTTTGGTGCCCGCGACCTTCTTAGGCTCGTCGACGGTGTCGTCCGCGCTTTTTTTGGCGCGTTCCCCGGTCGCGGTGCTTGCAATCTTGTCGATCGTGCGGGTCATGCCGTGTTCCGTGAAGTATTTGTAGTTGAACACGATGCTGGGATTTTTCTTGAAATCGTCGATATCCCGCAGCATCTGGGACGCCGACTGGTAGCGGCGGTTGGGATCCTTCGCCATCGCCTTCATCGTGATCTCCTCGAGGCCCTCGGGAAGGTCCTCGATGATCTCGCGCGGGCGGCGCGCGTCGTCGGAGATCTGCTTGATGGCGACCTGCACCGGCGTGTCGGACTCGAACGGCAATGTGCCGGTCATCATCTCGTACATCATGATGCCGACGCTGTAGATGTCCGCTTTGGAGTCGGTGATGTCGCCCTTGGCCTGTTCGGGGCTGATGTAGTGCACCGAACCGATGGCCTTGTCGGTGATCGTCCGGGTCTCGCTGCGTGAAAACCGCGCGATGCCGAAATCCATGACCTTGATCGAGCCGTCGGCGGTCAGCATAATGTTCTGCGGCTTGATGTCACGGTGGACGATGCCGCGGTCGTGGGCATGCTGCAGCGCGCGCAGAATCTGGGTCGTGAAATGGACGATGTCCTTCCAGTTCAGAACATGCTGCACGTCGATGTACTGTTTCAGCGTGATGCCGTCGATGTACTCCATCACGATGTACTGGATGCTGTCCGAGAAATTGACGTCGTACACCTTGACGATGTTGGGGTGCGACAGCAGACCGATCGCCTTGGACTCGTTCTTAAAGCGGCGAACCAGCTCCTCGTTGTCCAAAAACTCGTCGCGCAGCACTTTGACGGCGACGGTGCGGTTATCGGTCAGGTCGGTGGCGCGATAGACATTGGCCATGCCGCCCATCCCAATTAGTTCGTCAATCTGGTAGCGGCCGTCCAATTTCTTGCCGATGAGATTTTCCATTCATACCTCCGGGTCAGGTCTAGACCTCTAAAACTATTGCTGTAATATTATCGTATCCGCCCGCGTCGAGTGCCTTTTGGACCAGCGCCTGCGCGGTTCGATAAAAGGTGTTTTCCTCGAGAATCGCGACCATATCCGATTCTGTCATCATGTTGGACAGTCCGTCGCTGCAGCACAGCAGGATGTCCCCTTTGCCCAATTTCTTCTCGTTGTAGTCGATGCGGGTGACGGCGTCGACCCCGAGCGCACTGGTAATAATATTCTTGTTGGGGTGGTTATTTGCCTGCTCGGCGGTGATGCGCCCCGTGTCGAGCAGCTCCTGAACGACCGAGTGGTCGTGGGTGATCTGTTTTAGTTTTCCGCGCGAAAGGAGGTACAGCCGGCTGTCTCCGGCGTGGACAACCTGCAGCATCGCGCCGCTGACGACCGCCATGACCATCGTCGTGCCCATCGTCACCGGCTCCTCGCGATCCTTGCCCTCGCGCAGCACCATCTCATTGCAGTCGACCGCGCTCTTCATCAAAAACGTCTTGATCTCCTCGGTCTCGCTCAGGTTCGGCAGCTGCTTCTCGATGCAGCGCTGCAAAAACTCGGTGCTGAGCGAACTGGCCAGCGCACCGGAAGAGACGCCGCCCATCCCGTCGCACAGGACAAGCCAGCAGGTGTCGTCCGAAAGGCGGCCGGCGCGGTAATAATCCTGATTCTCCTCGTACTTACACCCCGGATGGGTGTATGCGGTGATGTTCAAAAAGTTGTTCCCCCATCTGTGGCCTTTATTTCTGTCTTTCTCTTATGGCGCAGCTGTCCGCATGCGGCGTCGATATCCCCGCCCAGCGTCCGGCGGACGGTCGCGTTGACGCCCAGTTTCATCAGCATCGTCCGGAACGCCGCCGTCCCGCTTCGGCTGCCGGAAAAAGCCTTTCCGACGACCGGGTTGACCGGTATCAGGTTGACGTGCGCCGCGGTGCCTTTCAGCAGTACCGCGAGATCCCACGCGTCCTTCTCGGTGTCGTTCTCGTCCGGAATCACGGCGTACTCGAACGTGATGCGCCGCCCCGTCTTCTTCGCGTACGCCGCGCAGGCCGGAATCAGTTCTCCGAGCGGGTATTTTCTGTTGATCGGCATGATCGCGCTGCGCTTCTCGTCCGTCGCGGCGTGCAGCGACACCGACAGCGTCAGCGGCAGCCGCAGATCGGCCAGTTCCTTTATTCTTGGCACAATCCCGCAGGTGGAAACCGTGATACCGCGCCGCGAGAGATTGTAGCCGTCGCTGTCCGCAATGATGTCGCAGAACGCGACCAGGTTGTCAAAATTGTCGAGCGGTTCGCCGATACCCATGACCACCACGCGGTCGATGCGCCGCCCGGTCTCGGCGGCCGCGGCGTACACCTGCCCCGCCATCTCGCCGGGGGTCAGGTCGCGGACCTTTCCGTCCAGCGTCGAGGCGCAGAAGACGCAGCCCATCGCGCACCCGACCTGGGAGGAGATGCAGGCGGTGTTGCCCACCTCGTAGTGGAGCACCACCGTCTCGATCGTGTTGCCGTCCGCCAGCCGCAGCAGCAGCTTGACGGTTTGGTCGGCGGAAACCTGCCGCTCGACGGTCTTTAAGCGATAGAGCTGGCTCTGCTTCTTTATTCTATCACGCAAATCCGTCGGAAATTCGGTGACGTCGCTGATGTCGGACACTTGTTTTTGGTGCAATCGGCCAAACAGCTGTTTCCCGCGGTAGGCGGGTTCGCCGAGCGCTTTCAGATCCCCGGTCAACTGCTCTTTCGTTCGGGATAGCAGATCCAAGCCGTATTCCATTTTACCACATTCTTTCAAGTCTTGCCATAAAAAAGCCTTCATTGTAATCTTTTCGCGGCACGAATTGGCTGAAACCACCTATTTGCGTCGCAAATTGCGACCGCCTTTCGGGCGGTTTTACGGAGAATTCCGGGTGCCGCGTCAGGAAGTCGGCGACCACCCGCTCGTTCTCGTCGCGGTTGAGCGTACACGTCGCGTAGACGAGCTGTCCGCCGGGCTTGAGAAACCGCGCCGCGTTTTCCAAAATGCGCTGTTGCACCGCGACCAGCGCCGCGAGCCCGCGCAGCGGTTTAGCGCGCATCTCGGGCTTGTGCGCCATCTCGCCGAGCCCCGAGCACGGGACGTCGCACAGCACGCGGTCGTAAAGATCCTCCGGGATGTAGGTGGCGGCATCGGCGCATATTGTTTCGACGATCGAGATTTCCTCCAGCGCCGCCTGTTTCCCGATCAACGCCAGCCGGTTCGCGTGGCTGTCGATCGCGGTGACGCGCCCGCGGTTGTCCATGCGCTGCGCGGCGGTCAACGCCTTTCCGCCCGGCGCGGCGCAGCAATCCAGCACCGTCTGTCCGGGGTTCGGGTCGAGCAGGTCGACGACCCACTGCGCCGCGAGGCTCTGAATCCGCATCGCGCCGGTCCGCAGCGCCTCCGACTCGGGGAACCGCCCCGAACAAAGGCGGATCGCGCCGTCCAGTTCGGCCGGCTCGGCCTCGATGCCCTCGGCGCGCAGCCGCGCGATCAATTCGGGTGCCGTGGTTTTCAATGTGTTGACGCGCGCCCAGTTCGCCGCGCTTTCCAATGTCGCCGCCAAAATGCTCTCGGCTTCCGCGCCGTACTGCGCCTGAAGCAGCGCGACGACATCGCGGTGCGCGGCGTACAGTACCGACAGCCGCGCGCAATCGTCCCCGATCGCGTCCGCCTCGGCGCGCCAGTCGACCGCGGCGGCCTTGCGCAGCACCGCGTTAACCAGCCCCGATGCCGAGCTCTTTTTAAACTGTTTCGTCAGCGCGACCGACGTGTCGACAGCGGCGCGCACCGGAACCGAATCCAGAAACAGCGCCTGATACAACCCCATCCGCAACAGCGCGCGGACCGCCGTGTCGAGCGACTCGATGTATTTCGAGAGAAACCGCTGCAAAATCCAGTCCAGCGTGACGGTGCGCCCGAGCGTTCCGTAAAACAGCTGCGCCGCAAAGGCGACGTCGCGCGCGTCCGGTTTCGCGGACGCACTGCGCTGTTTGAACGCAAGGTTGGAGAACGCGCCCTCATCGGTGTCGATCAGGCAGCGCGCCGCCAGCAAGCGGGCGGCGTCCGTCGTCATGAACTGCGCCGCCTGCCGTACAGCAGAATCAGGCGCAGCAGGCTCGCGATCGAGGAGATCAGCGCGGCGACATACGTCATCGCGGCGGCCGACAGCACTTTCCGCGCGCCGGTCAGTTCCTCGCTTGTCATCATATTGCTGGATTCCAAAATCTTCATCGCGCGCCCGCTGGCGTTGAACTCGACGGGCAGCGTCACGAGCTGAAAAACCACCATCAGCGCGAACAGCAGAATACCGATCGTCACCAGCCCGCCGAAGCTGAGCAGCACCCCGAGGATGATGATCGGGATCGACAGCTTGGATCCGATGCTGCACACCGGAATAATCGCGGCGCGCAGCTTGATCGGCGCGTAGTTCGTCGCGTACTGGATGGCGTGTCCGGATTCGTGCGCCGCCACGCCGACCGCGCCGATCGACGCGCTTCCGTAGGTGGCGTCGGACAGCCGGATGACGTTCGCGCCCGGATCGTAATGGTCGGTGAGGTTGCCCGCGACCTGCTCGACCGCGACCTCCTGCAGCCCGTTGGCGTCCAATATCATGCGGGCCGCCTGCGCGCCGGTCAGATGGCTCGACGTCGCGACCTGGTTGTACCGCTTGAACGTCGAGGTCATCCTGAACTGAACGATCATCGCGAAGATCGCCGCCGGCAGCACCAATAAAAAGTAATAGGGGTCAATTCCGTAAGACATCACTGGCATGTTCCGCTCTCCTTATTCTATGAAATCGCCGCAGCGCAGACGCAGCCCCGCCGCAAACGATGTTCCGCTCATCTCTTTTTTTCCCTCGGGACAGACGGTCTCCAAAATCACCGCGCCGCTGCCCGCCGCGACCGTCAGCGGGTGCAGCGACAGCACCGCGCCCGGCTCTCCGCCGCCCTCAGCGACGCGCGCCTTTTTGACTTTCACTTTTCGCCCGTCCTGCACAAACGAGGCGTTCGGCCACAGCGCCAATGCGCGCACCTTGTTGACGATATCCGCCGCGTCTTCGGTGAACGCAAACTGCCCCGTCTTGGCGTCGACGGGCGGCGCGAAGCTCGCCTGTGCGTCGTCCTGCTTGGTGCGGGTCACCGCGCCCCGTTCGATCTGCGCGAGTACCTCGAGCAGCAGCGCCGCGCCCTCTTTCGCCGCGCGCGCAAACAGGTCGCCTGCGTCGTCTTCGGGCGCGATCGGGAACCGGCGCACCGCGGCGATGTCGCCGGTGTCGAGCCCCTCGTCCAGGAACATGGCGGTGACGCCCGTCTCGGTCTCGCCGTTCAGCAGCGCGTGCTGAATCGGCGCCGCGCCGCGGTATTTCGGCAGCAGCGACACGTGGATATTCAGACAGCCCAGCCGCGGGATGTCCAGCAGCTCTTTGGGCAACAGCCGCCCGTAGGCGACGACGACCGCGAGATCGGGCTGCCACGCCGCCAATGTCTGCGCCGCCGCGCCGTCCCGCAGCTTCACGGGCTGATAGACCGGCAGGCCGAGGGCTTCCGCCGCGACCTTGACGGGCGGCGGTGTGATGACGGCTTTGCGGCCCACCGGCTTGTCGGGCTGGCAGACCACCCCGCAGACGGTGTGTTCCGTCGCGACCGCCCGCAGCATCTCCGCGGCGATCTCCGGCGTTCCCATAAAAACAATGCGCACGGCTAGTTCTTCCCTTCGGCCGCTTGCCCGGCCTCCTGTTCCGCCTCCGCTTCCTCGGCGAGCAGAATGTCGGCGAGCTCGGCGTCCGAGATGATCTCGTCGACCTGATCGATGAACAGCACCCCGTCGAGGTGCTCGGACTCGTGGCAGGCGGCGCGGGCGGCCATGTGCTCGAGCTCGAGCTCGAACCAGTTGCCGTTGCGGTCCTGCGCCTTCACCGTGACCTGCGACGGCCGCTCAAGCCAGCCGCGCTTGTCGGGGCAGGAGAGGCAGCCCTCGTACTCGCCTTCGGTCTCCTCGCTCATCTTGAGGATCATCGGGTTGATGAGCTCGACGACGTCCTCCTCATTGATGATGACGCAGGCGCGGCGCAGAATACCCACCTGCGGCGCGGCGAGACCGGCGCCGTTGGCCGCGGCCATCGTCTCGCGCAGATCGTCCATCAGGTCCTGCGTCCGCTTGCCGAAATCGGTGATGGGGCGGCTCTTTTTGCGCAGCGTCTCGTCGCCCTCAATTAAAATTTTTCTCAGTGCCATAGGTTCTCCTAATTATCGGGTTCCCCCGCAAAATCTACATAGATGCGCGCCTTTTTCGCGCCGTCGCTCTCGTGGTACGCCGAGACGCATTCCCGCAGGAACGCGCGGAACTCGTGGTCGGCGCGGTGCTTGAGGACAATCCGGTACCGGTAGAGGTCGTTGACCAGCGACACCCGCATCGGCGCGGGTCCGAGCAGCCGCAGCGGCATCTTCGGGAAGCTGCCCTGTTGGATCTCCTGCATCATCGCCGCGAACTGCGCCGCCGCACCTGCGGCGTCCGGCTCCTTTTCGGCGATGAACCCGACCGAACAGATCGCGCAGAACGGCGGGTAGAGGTGAATCTTTCGCGACCGGATCTCGGACTCGTAGAACACTTCGTAATCCTGTTTCGCGGCCAGCCGAATGATCTCGTTCCCGGGGTCGATGGTCTGGATGATCGCCTCGCCTTTTTTGTCACCCCGCCCGCTGCGCCCGATGACCTGCGTCAGCATCGCGAAGGTGCGCTCGTTGGCGCGGAAGCTCGGCATCAGCAGCAGCTGGTCGATCGAAAGCACCCCGACGAGCGTCACGTTGGGAAAATCCAGCCCCTTGGCGATCATCTGGGTTCCGATCATCATATCATACTCGCCGCGCGAAAACGCCGCCAAAAGCTGTTCCAGCGAATGCTTGCGCGACACGGTGTCGAGGTCGAGGCGCAGGATCCGCGCCGCCGGGAACAGCTGCTCGAGGTCCTCCTCGATTTTCTGGGTCCCGATGCCGGTGTGTTTGATGCCGCCGCCGCAATCGTCGCAGGTATCCTTGATCCCGTAGCTGCGGCCGCAGTAGTGGCAGACGTAGCTGTTGCGCCCCTTGTGGATCACCAGCGGTGCGTCGCAGCTCCCGCATTTCACGATTTTCTTGCAATTCCTGCACATCGACACCGTGCGGTATCCGCGGCGGTTGAGCAGCAGAATGCTCTGTTCCCCGCGCGCGATGCGGGCGTCGATCTCGCTTTTCAGATAGCTGCTGATGTGGTGGCTGTTGCCGGCCAGCAGCTCCCGCCGCATATCGACGACCCGGACTTTCGGCAGCGGCATGTTCCCGTACCGCTCCTCGAGCGCGACAAAGTTGTATTGCCCGTTCCGGGCGCGGTAGTAGGTCTCGACCGCGGGCGTCGCCGACGACAGCACGAGGTGGGCGTTCTGGTACCGCGCGCGGTAGGCGGCGACAGCGGCCGCGCTGTACCGCGGGTTCTGTTCCGAGACGTAGGTCTGCTCCTGCTCCTCGTCGACGATGAGGATGCCGAGGTTTGTAAGCGGCGCGAAGACCGCCGACCGCGTGCCGATCACGATGTCACAGCTGCCGTCGCGGATCTTGTCCCACTCGAGCTGGCGCTCGGTGTCGGACAGGCCGCTGTGGATGATGCCGACCCGCACGCCGAACAGCTCGCGTAGCCGGTAGATCATCTGGGTCGCGAGCGCGATCTCCGGCACCAGCATCAGCGCGCTTTTGCCCGCCGCGACCGCCGCCTCGATCAGCTTGATGTAGATCAGGGTCTTGCCGCTCGACGTGACGCCGTACAGCAGCGTCGTATCCGCTTTTTGGGGGTCGTCGCGGTATCGGACAATCGTATCGAACGCCCGCTGCTGCGCGGCGGTCAGCGGCGGAACCGTCCGCTGCAGGCCCTCGACCTCGTAGATCTCGATATTCTTGGCGCGCTGAATCCGGCTCAGGATCCCCTTCTTCTCCAGCGTGTCAATGACGCTGCGCGTCACCCCGCACAGCGCCATGATCTCGGCCGCCGTCCGGCTCTGGCCGGTGACGCTGTCGCACACCGCGCGCTGCTTGTCGGAAAGGCGCGGCGGAACCGCGCTCTCGTTGTACAGGTAGACGGTCTCGAGATGTCCGCTCGCCGCGGGTTTCATCGCAAGTTCCGTGTCGGTCACAAGGCGGCTGTTGCGCGGCAGAATGGCCTTGACCGCGTCGTAGTAGGTGCAGAACGTCGTGTCGCGCAGCATACGGATCAGCTGCACCATCTCCTCGTTCAGCAGCGGCACATCCCGCTCGATGTCGATGACGGCTTTCAGCGCGGCCGCCTCGGCGTCGCCGGTTTCGGTGATCTGCATCACCACCCCCATGCGCGGGGCCGCCCTGCCGAACGGCACCAATACGCGCGCGCCGGGCTGCGCAAAAGGAACCAGATCGTACGGCACGCGGTAACTGTACAAAATATCAAACTTACAGGCGGCGTTGTCTACCGCTACCAGAACAACGGTTGCCATGGTACGCCACCTCCTCAAAGTGTTTTCGCCTATTTGTATTTGGGGTCTTCACTGTATCCTTCGACGATTTTCAGCTTGTGTGCGCCGAACTCCTCGATGGCGATGTTGACCGGTTTATCCTGTAACAGATCCCGGCTCTCGAGCGCATCCGCCGAGAGATCGCGCGACCGTTTCGCAATCGCGATCACCAGGCTGTAGGCGCTGTCGCATTCGTCTAAAAGTTGGCCAATTTCAGGTTTCAGCATACGTTTCTCCTTGTCATTCCGGCTGTTGCCGGTGTTTGTCTGTGTGGCGGGTCTGCCATTCGGTGATAATCACGGAGAGCCGGTTCGCGCAGTCGACGGCAATCTCGTTTTCGATCGCGTAATCGTAGAAATGCAGTTCCTTCAGCTCGACCGCCGCGATCGCAAGCCGCCGCTGTATCTCGTCGTCGTCCTCGGTCATGCGTTTGCGCAGCCGCTGTTCCAGCGCCTCGAGCGAGGGCGGCACAATAAAGACACAGAGCGAATCGGGATACCTATTCTTGACGTTCTTCGCGCCCTGCACCTCGATGATGAGCACCACCGTGTTGCCGCCGATCAGCTTCTGCTCGATCTCGTCGAGCGGGGTGCCGTACCAGTTGTCCGAGTACCGGGTGTACTCCAGCATTCGGTTCCGGTTGACGCGGTCCATGAACTCCGCTTCGCTTAAGAAATAGTAGTGCGTTCCGTCGACCTCGTTGGCGCGCGGACGCCGTGTCGTGCACGACACGCTGAGCAACACGTCGTCGCGCAGCGCGAGCAGATGTTTGACCACCGTATCTTTTCCGCAGCCGGACGGCCCCGACACCACGACCAGTTTCTGTTCGTTAATCATCGCTGTCGGCCTCTTCCTCGGCGCCGTCCAGACGGTTGGCGACTGTTTCGGGCTGCAGCGCCGACAGAACGACGTGGTCGGAATCGGTGACGATGACGGCGCGGGTTCTGCGCCCGTAGGTCGCGTCGATCAGTGTTCCTTTGTCGCGCGCGTCCTGAATGATGCGCTTGATCGGCGCCGACTCGGGGCTGACGATGGCGACCAGCCTGCTGGCCGACACCATGTTGCCAAACCCGATGTTGATCAATCTCATGGCGTTCCCTCTATTCTATGTTTTGAATCTGCTCTCGAATCTTCTCGATCTCGGCCTTGATGTCGACGACGACGGACTGGATGTCGAAATCGGCGGCTTTGCTGCCGATCGTGTTGACCTCGCGGTTGATCTCCTGCACCAGAAAATCCAGTTTCCGGCCGATGGGTTCGCCGCTGCTTAGAATCTGGTCCAGCTGGTCGAGGTGGCTGTTCAGGCGCACCGTTTCCTCGTCGATCGCGGATTTGTCGGCGTACAGCGCCGCCTCGAGCAGAATGCGGTTCTCGTCGATCGCGGTGTTCTCCAACACGTTCTTCATGCGCTGGGCCAGTTTTTCACGGTAGTTTTGCAGCCGGTCCTTCGCCTGCGCCTCCACCGCGGTGAGCCGGTCGCGAATCAGCGCGGCGCGGCTGCGGATATCCTGGGCCATGCGGTCGCCCTCGGTCTGCCGCATGCGGTTGTAGTTGTCCAGCGCCGCCGTGACCTGATCGCGCACATCGTTCCACAGCGCCTCCTCGTCGGTGACCTCGCGCCGGATAGTGAACACGTCGGGCATCCGGGCGATGACGGCGGTCGAGAGGTCGTTCCGGATGTCCAGCTCCTCCGCCATCTTCGTCAATGCCTCGGCGTAGTCGCGCGCCAATGCCATATTGACCTCGAGGCCGCTGTCGCCGTCGGCGGTCGTAAAGATCGTGATGTTGACCTCCAGCTTGCCGCGGGACACCGCGTTCTGGACGTGCTGGCGGATTTTCTCCTCCAAAAACGAGTACGCACGCGGAACACGCACCGACGCCTCAAAAAAACGGTGATTCACCGATTTGATCTCCGCCGTGATGTCGCGGCCCGACAATATCTCCTGGGCGCGCCCGTATCCGGTCATGCTTTTCGCCATGCGTCTCTCCTTTATATATAATAGTCAATTTTACTATTACTATCGGCAAAATGTCAACATCAGGGCGGTACAGGCGGTTTTTGCGCGAAATCCCGGAAAAAGGTCTTGCAATTGCCCGCATGATCTGTTATCATATTTTCTGCGACCATTTTAAGTGAAGGAGGTGCGGCAGATGGCAAAATGCGACATTTGCGGAAAGGGCGTTCAGTTCGGCATTCAGGTCTCCCACTCGCACAGGCGCTCCAACAGAACCTTTAAGCCCAATGTGAAGCGCGTGAAAGCAGTAGTAGACGGTACGCCCACCCACGTCAACGCCTGCACCCGTTGTTTGCGTTCGGGTAAGGTAACCCGCACACAGTAATTGTCGAAAAAGAAATGCAGACAGCGAATTCTCGCCGTCTGCTTTTTTCATTATTTTCCAGTATTTCTCATAGACTGTTCTATGTGGATCGTGGTTTCGATGAAGCATGTCAAACGTAAAATTAAGAAAAAACGCCTGTTTCTGATCGGCGGCATCGCGCTGGTCTTTGTCGCCATGCTTTGTTTCCTGTACGCGGTCTACACCGGGCGCGTGCAGCTGAACCGGCCCTCCGCCGACAACTACCCCATCCGCGGCGTCGACGTCTCGTCCTATCAGGGCACGGTCGACTGGGCGGTCATGGCGGCGCAGGACATCGACTTTGCGTTCCTCAAGGCGACCGAGGGCAGCGGCCTGACCGACCCCACCTTCGCCGCGAACTTTAAAAACGCCGTGAACAGCGGGCTGCGCGTCGGCGCCTACCATTTCTTCAGCTACGACAGCCCCGGCGAGACGCAGGCCGACAACTTCATCGCCGCCGTACCGAAAACGGAAGGCATGCTGCCGCCCGTCGTCGACCTCGAGTTCTACGGCGACTACAACCACGACCCGATGGACGCCGAACAGTGCCACGCCATTCTGATCCCGCTGCTCGAAAAACTGGAGGCGCATTACGGCGTCAAGCCGATTCTGTACGTCACCGAGAATTCCTACGACCTCTACGTCCGCGGCGCGCTCGAGGACTACGACGTCTGGGCGCGCAGCATCTTCGGCAAGCCCTCGTTCCTGCGCCACCGGGACTGGACGTTCTGGCAGTACACGAACCGCGCGCACCTCGACGGCTACGACGGCGAGGAGTACTACATCGACATGAATGTGTTCAACGGGGATGAGGACGCGTTCCGGAAATACGCTAATAGTGACTAGTTGCTAGTGATTAGTTATTAGTGATTAGTTATTAGTGATAGGTAATGCCGCGCATATGCGCGGCATTTGTAATTACGGGCATCCTCTTTGTGATTATAAGAATTGCGCAAACAGTTTTCAGATTTCAGACCTGTGCCAGTTAAAAGTAGCAGCCCCGCGCCGAACGGCGCGGGGCTTGTTTCCTTCAACCGGTTCTGGTCCTGTTAAACTGGATCTGAAAAATGCGCTCTACAGCATTTTTCTCATCACCGTGCTGTCGTCCAGCTTTTTGACGACCGAAAAACCGGCCTCCATATACATCGCGATCGGGCCGTGGTAATCCATGTACTCGGCGAAATCGCCGCCGAGCGGGTAGACCTCCACCGCGTCGTACCCCTGCGCTTTTGCGGTCTCGACTGCCTGTTCGAGCAGCGCTTTCGAGACCCCTTTTCTGCGGTGGTCGGGCGCGATCGTGAAGCAGACCACCGCATACACCTTGAGATCGTCGAACCACAGCGCCTTGTTGCGCACCAGCATCTCATAGTTGCGCTTGTCGCCGGCGTTGCACCAGCCCACAATCGCGCCGTCCTCGTACGCGAGGAAGCCCTGCTGCTTTCCGTCGTCAATCAGGGTCTGCGCGAAACATTTAACGTCCTCTTTCGCCGTGAACTCAGCGTCGGTATGGAAGAACGTGCAGTAACACCACGACCACTCGGGGTGGTCACAGAACGCGATGTCGTCGAAGAAATAGAAGTAATCCGCGGTCGTCTCTTTGGAAAGTGCACGAAAAGTCAGCATATTCTCCTCCTAAAAGTCTGTTACGGTAATCCGCAGGCAGTCGATCGCGCCGCCCGCGGTATACGCAATAATATTGACGACGCCGGCGGCGTGCGCGGTGACTACACCGTTCTGGTCGACCGTCGCGACGGCGCGGTTGTCGCTGTAGTAGCGGATGACGTCGCTGCCGCTGTCGCCCGTCGCGCGCAGCTGCAACGTCCCGTCTTTGGGTAGAATCTCGGACACGGCGCGGTCGATGTACTCCTCGCTGACGAAACCGGTGCGCTCCGTGCCGTCGGCGCCGGTCCAGCGAACTTCGTACCAGCACGGGTAGAACAACCGGCTCTGGTAATAACGCGCGGCCGGTTTGACGCTCTGCACGACGGTCACCGCCGCGCCTTTCGGCAATTTTCCGCCCTCGACGCGGTTAAAGAACGCACCGGGCCCCTCGCGCAGCCAAGCGCTGTGGTTGACCAGCCCGATGGCGCTGCCGCCGAGCGAGATCGTCGTCGCGCTGTTGTC
>JAVBVJ010000099.1:0-3964 GCA_031554355.1 Oscillospiraceae bacterium | reverse complement strand
TCGACGGCACCCCGTTCGATTTCCGAACCGAAAAACCGATCGAGCGGGACATCGCCGCAGAAGACGAACAGCTGCGCTTCGGCAGCGGGTACGACCACAACTTTGTCGTGAACGAGGCCGGGACGCTGCGGGCGGTCGCGCGCGCGTTTTCGCCGCAGAGCGGCATCGCTCTCTCGGTGTCCACCGACATGCCGGGCCTGCAGTTCTACTCCGGCAACTTTCTGGACACGGCGGGCATCGGCGGCCGGTACGCGCTGCGCGGCGGGTTCTGCCTTGAGACGCAGTTCTACCCCGATTCGCCGAACCAACCCGCGTTTCCGTCGGCGACGCTCGCGAAGGGAGCGCGCTACACCAAAACAACCGTCTACCGTTTTGACGTCTAGTCAAAACGGTTTTGCCGTTGTATACTAAATTATCGGCGATTCTTTGGGCATAATCTGAGAGAGAAATCAGGTATAATATAGCCAAACCGCGCAATCGAAACGGAGCCGCGTGCCGTCGGCCACCGGCGGCGTTTTGCCACAAGCTTTATGCTTAATTACGTTAATTTGAATGATTTATTATAATGGATATAAAAGGCAGGGAGGACGTTATGCAGAAGCCGGAACAGAAGTGGTGGAAAGACAGGATGGTGTACCAGATCTATCCGCGCAGCTTTCAGGACAGCAACGGCGACGGAATCGGCGATATTCCCGGTATAATATCGCGTTTGGACGATCTTAAAGACTTTGGCGTCGGCATTATCTGGCTGTCGCCGGTCTACGCGTCGCCCGACGCCGACAACGGCTACGACATCAGCGATTACCGCGACATCAACCCGAAATTCGGAACGATGGCGGACATGGACCGCCTGCTGGCGGAGGCGGAGAAGCGCGACATCAAGATCGTGATGGATCTCGTCATCAACCACACCTCCGACGAGCATGTGTGGTTCCAGAAAAGCCGCGCGGGCGACCCGAAGTACAAAGACTACTACATCTGGCGGCCCGCGAAGCCCGACGGGTCGCCGCCCAACAACTGGAGCAGTTTTTTCCTGTCCGACGTCTGGGAGTTCGACGAGGACCGCGGCGAGTTCTATCTGCATCTGTTCGACCGCAAGCAGCCCGACCTGAACTACCACAACCCCGCCGTCATCGAGGAGGTCAAGGACATCCTGCGGTTTTGGCTCGACAAGGGCGTCGCGGGGTTTCGCTGCGACGTCATCAACATCATCTACAAGACGACGCTCGACGACGGCAAGCGCAGCATCGCGATCCGCGGCCTCGAGAAGTACAAGTCTCAGGAGGGCAACCACCGGATCCTCAAAGAGCTGCGCAAAGAGGTGTTGGATCACTACGACTGCTTCACGGTCGGCGAGACCGTGATGGTCGATGTCGCCGAGGCGAAAGAGCTGTGCGACGCGTCCCGAAAAGAGCTCGACATGTTGTTCTACTTTGAGCACCTGGAGGTCGACCGCCGCATCGCGCGGTATTTTTCCAAGCGCTTTGTGGCGTCGAAACTGCTGGCGGTGCTCGACAAATGGCAGAACGGTCTGGAGTGGAACGCGGTTTATTTCGAGAACCACGACCAGCCCCGCATCGTGTCGCATTACGGCGACGACAAGCGGTTCTGGCAGGAATCCGCGAAGCTGATCGCGACGATGCAGTTTACGCTGCGCGGCACGCCGTTTGTGTATCAGGGACAGGAAATCGGCATGACGAACTTCGATTTCAAGGATTTCAGCGCGCTCAAGGACGTGGAGAGCCACAACATGAACAAATTGATGCGCCGCTACGGCATCCCGGCGGGGTACCGCTGGAAGACGATCCGCGAGTCCTCGCGTGACAACTCCCGCACGCCGGTGCAGTGGACGGCCGAGAAGGGCGCCGGGTTCACGACCGGAACGCCGTGGATCGGCATCAACGGCAACCACAAGACCATCAACTTCGCGGCGCAGAAAGAGGACCCGGACTCCATTTACAACTACTACAAGCAGATGATCCGCTTCCGCAACGAGCACGCATCGATCCGCTACGGCAGTTTTCGCGCGTTGCCGCCGCAGGGCGAGGTCATCGCGTACGAGCGGGCGGGCGACGGCGAGCGGTTCACCGTGGTGCTTAATATGAGCGCGAAGCCGCGGCGCACGACCTTTGCGGGCGACGTCGTGATCTCCAACATGGGGCGCACATCGTTCGACGGCAATCTGCGGCCCTACGAAGCCGTCGTGTTGAAATGAGGTGACCGTATGATTCTGTATGACGAGAAAACAAAACTGTTTCAGCTGAACACCGAGAAGACCGCCTACTGGTTTCGGATCACGGCGTTCGGCCATCTGGAACAGGTCTATTACGGGGCGCTGCTGCCGCCCGACCAGCCGGTAGAGCCGTTCCTACATAAGCGCACCGCGCTGACCGGGAGCGCGGTGATCTACGACAAGAGCGACCCGCTCTACTGCCTCGAAAACCTCTGTCTCGAGTGGTCGGGCACCGGCATGGGCGACTACCGCCACGCGCCCTGCGAGATCCGTATGCCGGACGGCGCGTTCACCAACGACTTTGTCTACGAGAACCACCGCATCGTCAAAGGGGACGAGAGCTCCGCGACGCTGCCGGGCGGGGTCGGCGCCGACGAGACATTGTTCGTCAATTTGCGCGACCGCGCGAACGACGTGGAACTGGCGCTCGTGTACGGCGTCTTTGACCGCTGCAACGTCATCACGCGGCGCGCGGTCATCACGAACAACGCGGCGAACCCGCTGATGCTGCGCCGCATGCTGAGCATGAGCCTCGACCTGCCCAACCGCGACTATCAGGTCATCACGTTCGACGGCAACTGGGCGAAAGAGGGTGTGCGCCACGACCGCCCGCTGAACTACGGCATCTACATCAATTCCTCCACGACCGGGGCGAGCAGCAACCGCCACAACCCCGGCTTTTTGGTTGCGGAAAAGACGACGACCGAGAATCTGGGCCGGGTCTACGGCCTCAACCTGATCTACAGCGGCAACCACTTCGGGCTGGCGGAGCGCGCCGACACCGACCTCGTACGGTTGCAGATCGGCATCAACCCCCACTGCTTCGAGTGGCAGCTGAATCGCGGCGAATGCTTCGAGACGCCGGAAGCGGTGCTGAGCTTCTCGGACGGCGGGTTCAACGGCCTCTCCGCGAATTTCCACGATTTCGTCAACGAACACATCGTGCGCGGGGAGTGGAAGGGGAAGGAGCGGCCGGTGCTGCTCAACAATTGGGAAGCCTATTTTTTTAAATTTACCCGGGGAAAACTGCTGAGACTGGCGCGCCGCGCAAAAAAGCTCGGCGTCGAGATGTTTGTGCTCGACGACGGCTGGTTCGGCAAGCGCGACAGCGATACCGCCGGTCTCGGCGATTACAGTATCAACAAAAAGAAGCTGCCCCGGGGGCTTCAGGAGTTCTCCGACAAAATTCACGGCATGGATCTCAAGTTTGGGCTGTGGTTCGAGCCCGAGATGGTCAACGAGGACAGCGACCTCTACCGCGCGCACCCCGACTGGGCACTGACGTCACCGAACCGGACGCCGGCCGAGGGGCGCCACCAGCTGGTACTGGACCTCGCCAACCCCGCCGTGCGCGACTACATCGTCGAGAACGTCGGGCGCTGTCTGGACGAGGGCCGCGTAGACTATGTGAAGTGGGACATGAACCGCCACATCAGCGACGCCTGCTCACCGGCGCTGCGGGATCAGGGGGAGTTCTACCACCGCTACATTTTGGGGCTGTACGACATCCTTTCGCGCATCTTCGGGCCCCGTCCGCACATCCTGCTCGAGAGCTGCTCGAGCGGCGGCAACCGCTTTGATCTCGGCATGTTCTGTTTCTCGCCGCAGGCCTGGACGTCGGACGACACCGACCCGATCGAGCGGCTCAAGATTCAGGGCGGGCTGTCCTACCTGTACCCGCAGTCGGTGATGGGGGCGCACGTCTCGGAGGCCCCGCATCAACAGACGCTG
>JAVBVJ010000157.1:0-3615 GCA_031554355.1 Oscillospiraceae bacterium | reverse complement strand
TACGCCCGCGCCTTTCAGGTCGATCCGGCGTTTCTGTCGGCATCCAACATCGAGTTGGTCGCGCGCGGTCTGGATACGCTGTGCACGCTGTATGTCAACGACAATGAGATCGGAAAGAGCGACAACATCCACCGCACCTGGCGCTTCGACGTAAAGCCGTATCTGGTCGCGGGCGAGAACCGTGTCCGCATCCAGATCGACAGCCCCTACCCCTACTGCAACCGCAACGACGAGAAGGAGCATCTGGTCGGCACCAACTCCGACGCCAAGGGCTCTACCTATCTGCGCAAAGTCCCCTGCCACTTCGGGTGGGACTGGGGTCCCGTTCTGCCGCCCGCCGGACTCATCGGGTTCATCGAGATGCAGGGCTACGACGCCCGTATCAGCGACGTCCGGTACACGCAGACCCATACCGAAAACGCGGTTCGTCTCGATGTCGCGGTCGCGGCGGCGGGTACCGGCGCTCTCACCGCGGCGCTGACGCTGACCGCGCCGGACGGCAGCACCCAAAAATGTGATCTGACACCGGACGGTGATCTGCTACGCGGCAGCATCGACGTCAAAAATCCGCAGCTCTGGTGGTCGAACGGGTTGGGCGCGCAGCCGCTCTACAACGCGGCGGTCACGCTGCATCAGGACGGCGCTGAGGCCGACACCGCGACGCGCCGCATCGGGCTGCGCACCATCGAGCTCGACACCGCCCCCGACGCATTAGGCCGACAGTTCCGCTTTGTGGTCAACGGCGTCCCCGTATTCGCCAAGGGCGCGAACTGGATACCGTCCGATTCCTTTATCACGCGGTTTACGCGAGAGGATTTTGCGTTCTACATCGAGGGCGCGAAGACCGCCGGCATGAATATGCTGCGCGTTTGGGGCGGCGGTATGTACGAGTGCGACATCTTCTACGATCTGTGCGACGAGAACGGCATTCTCGTTTGGCAGGACTTTATCTTTGCGTGCGGCGCCTACCCGTTTTTCGACGAGACATTTACGGAAAACGTACACCGCGAGGTCGAGGACAACGTCCGCCGTCTGCGGCACCACGCGTCGCTTGCGCTGTGGAGCGGCAACAACGAATCCGAGGCGCTCGCGCTGATGTGGCGGCGCAACAAAAAGGTGTTCGATTCCAACCGCCTCTTCTACCATCAGGTACTGCGCGGCTGGGTCGGCGAACTGGACGGCGTCACCCCCTACTGGCCGGGCTCCCCGTCCTCGGGAACGCTGGAGGACCGTGTCCACCAGCTGAAGCCCGGCAAAATCTACGGCGACACCCATCTGTGGCAGGTCTGGCACGGCATGCAGCCGCTCGAGGCGTTCCGCAACTTCCCGACCCGCTTCTGCTCTGAGTTCGGCATGGAATCGATGCCGTCGATGTACACCGTCGGCCTGTTCACCGACAACCCCGAACCCGGCCTCTTCGATTCCGTCATGCAGCTGCACCAGAAATCGCGCGGCGGCAACGAGAAAATTTTGTATTATTTGCTGGCGAAGTTCCGCAACCCCGCCAGGTTTTCCGATTATATCTATCTGACCCAGCTGGTACAGGCCAACACAGTGCGCTTCGCCACCGACTGCTGGCGGCGAAATTTCGGGAAGCAGAACGGTGCGCTGTTCTGGCAATACAACGACTGCTGGCCTGTCGCGTCGTGGGCGGGCATCGATTACGGGAAGCAGTACAAAGCCGTCCAGTACCACGCACGCCACTTCAACAAGATGGTCTGCCTCTCGAACGATTACTTCAACGACCGCTCGGAGCTCTATGTCATCAATGAAAAGCCCGCGCCGTTCGCCGGCACTTTGGTCTGGACACTGCTGGATTTCGCCGGTAAAGAGCTTTGCCGCGGCGAGGTCACGGCGCAGCTGGACGGCGTCTCGTCGGGACGCGTCACCACACTGCGGTACAACGAGATCTGCAAGGGCTTTGCTAAAGAGGACGTCGTCCTGAGGGTAGATCTGAATGTCGGTGACGAAAACGTCGACCGGAAATACTGGCTGCTCGTTCCGGACAAAAAGGCGAAACTGCCGAAAGCAGCGATCAAAACCGCGTGCCGCGTCCAAAACGGCGTCGCCACCGTCACGCTGACATCAGACGCCTACGCGCGCTACGTCTACCTCGAAGCCAAGGGGGTCACCGCGCCGTGGAGCGATAACTTCTTCGATATCGCGGCGGGCGAGAGCGTCACCGTTACCGTCGCGCTGCCCGACGGCATGGATCAGGCCGCATTTGAGACCGTGCTGCGCTGCCACTCCCTGACCGACGTCGAGCCCAAAAACAGCGCGCTGAAGGACCGCTGGCTGCGCATTCTGATGGTGCTGAAGCGCAACAACTGGGTCACCTGGCTGCTCTTTAAAATCCTGCTCGGCTGACCGCTTCGCTATTGCGGAACCGTCAAGTCGATACCTAAATCTGCGGCAATTATTTGTTGTCCGATTCGATATTGTGCCGATTTCTCCGTCCGGTGCATCGCAATATTGAGGTTTTTCTCTCTTATTTGACTAAACTGTAAAACGCTGTTCTGTCATATTGAACAAAAATCGTTATACAGCACCGCAAAACCGGAATTCCATTTGATTTTGCAGGATTAAATGCTATAATAAGTCCAGTCCAAATACGTCGCTTGGCGTAATAAAAAGATAGGAGAAATAATATGGGTCAATTTTCAACCGATACCACTGTTGGTGTTCTGCTGGATACTCCCGAAACCCGTAAACTGATCGAGGACGTTTGCCCCGAAATCCTTTCCCATCCGCTGCTCGAGGCCGGCCGTTCTTTCCGTCTTCAGGATGCTCTTCCGTTCATGGAAGGCGCTGTTCCTGCCGACAAACTGAAAGCGTTCCTGGAAGCGCTGCCGAATCTTTAATCGAACCAACCACAGGAATCCGGTGTAACACCGGATTCTTTTTTATACTTGATCATCCTGACGCTGCTTTTCACAGGTATAACTTCCTTTTTCCTGTTCCGAATGATATAATTTCTTCATTAATTGAAAGCGATATATTATGGATATTTTAGAACAACCGATTGTCCGGCATTTTATCCGCATCTGTTCCGACGGGTGGTCGCTCGGCTGGCACGAGCGCAACGGCGGCAACATCAGTTACCGGCTGACCGCGAAGGAGACCGCAGATTGCAGCGCCGCTTTTCGGAGCGGCAACGATTGGGTTCCGCTCGGCGTCTCCGCCCCAAATCTTACAAGCGAGTATTTCCTGGTCACCGGCAGCGGCCGCTTTTTCCGAAATGTCGCGCTGGAACCCGAACGCAATATCGGCGTCGTGCAGCTGAACGAAACCGGCGACAGCTACCGCATCGTCTGGGGTCTCGAGGGCGCGAAACCGACGAGCGAGTTCCCGAGTCACATCCTCAACCACAGTGTCCGCAAGGCGGCGACGGATGGCGGCAACCGTGTGATCTACCACGCGCACACCCCCGCTGTGATTGCGCTGACCTATGTGCTGCCGCTGACTGCCCGCGATTTCTCCCGCGCGCTGTGGCAGAGCGCGACCGAATGTCCGGTCGTGTTCCCCGACGGCGTCGGTGTGGTCGGCTGGATGGTGCCGGGCGGCGCCGACATCGCGCGCGCCAGCAGTGAATTGATGAAGCGGTACGAGGCGATC
>JAVBVJ010000039.1:0-16761 GCA_031554355.1 Oscillospiraceae bacterium | reverse complement strand
CATCGCTGGTCCGCTACGAAAAACTGTCGCCCGAGCGCTGCGCACTGCACCAGCTGCTCGCGCAAAACAACGTGACCGGCTGCACCGTCATGATCAACCGCGCGCTGCGCGCGCTGGTCACCGCGCAGCCCGAGCACGCGGTCATGCACGACTGGTGGCTCGCGCTGACGGCCGCGGCGTTCGGCAGAATTCTGTTTATCGACGCGCCGCTGATGTGTTACCGCCAGCACAGCGACAACCAGGTCGGCGCCTACGACGCGGGCAGCCTTACGGCGACGGTGCGGCGCTACGCCGCGCGCGACAGCGTCCGCGAAACCTATCGCGCGATGCAGGATCAGGCCGCCTGTTTTGCCGCGACGTTCGCGGACAGGCTCTCGGAGACCGACCGCGCGACCTGTCTCGCCTACGCGGCGCTGCGGGATCAAAATAAGAGTCAAAAAATCGGCAATATAATACGAAATCGTTTTTTCAAGAATACGCTGGTCCGGAACATCGGCCAGTTCATCGCAATTTAATGATGAAGGGGGAGATCGCTTTTTGGAAAAAGTTTTTCTGAAAGCGCCAAGAATCCGCGGAATTCAGGTTCCGCACCACAAGGGGACCGCGTCGGCGGAGACATCGCCGCTGCTGCGTCCGCCGTCGGTGACGCTGGTGCTGTCGCAGCACATCGGCAAGCCCGCGGTGTGCTGCGTCGAGAAGGGGCAGCAGGTCTTTGTCGGCACGCCGGTCGGGAAGGCCGACGGATTCGTCAGCGCGAACATTCACGCCTCGGTCAGCGGCACCGTCAGTGACATCGTGAAGGTGCTGACGCCGAACGGCGACATGGCGGACGCGGTCGTGATCGAGAGCGACGGCGCGTTTACGCCCGACCCGTCCCTCCAAAAACCGACGGTGACAACCGCGAAGGAACTCGCCGCGGCGATCGCGGAATCGGGGCTGGTCGGCCTCGGCGGCGCGGGTTTCCCGACCCACGTCAAGCTGTCGCCCCCGCCCGACGCCCCCGTCGACACCTTGGTCGTCAACGGCGCCGAGTGCGAGCCCTACATCACCAGCGACTACCGTGAGATGATCGAGAACGCCGACGGCATTCTGGCCGGCGCGGCGCTGGTCCGGGATCTGCTCGGGCTCGAGAAAGCGGTCATCGGCATCGAGGTGAACAAGGCGGACGCCATCGCGCTGCTGCGCAAAAAAGGCGCGCCGCTCGGCATCGAGGTCCGCGCGCTGAAATGCTCCTACCCGCAGGGCGCGGAGAAAGTGTTGATCGCGAACATCACCGGGCGCGCGGTGCCGGCGGGCAAACTGCCCTCCGACGCGGGCGTGGTGATTCTGAACGTGACGACCTGCGCGTTTATCGACCACTACGTGAAGACCGGCATGCCGCTGGTCAGCAAGCGTGTGACGGTCGACGGCGGCGCGGTCGCGCAGCCCGCCAACCTGCTGGTGCCGGTCGGCACCCCGGTGCGCGCACTGATCGAGGCGTGCGGCGGCTACAAGGAACCGGCGATGAAACTGCTGATGGGCGGCCCGATGATGGGCACCGCGCTGTACACCGACGAGTTCCCGCTGCTGAAAAACAACAACGGGATTCTGGCGCTCTCGGAGAGCCAGATCACGCTGACCGCCGACAATCCCTGCATTCGTTGCGGACGCTGCATCGAGAGCTGCCCCGTGAACATCGCGCCCGCCGAGATCCAGCTGTGCTACGCGGCGACCGATCCCGAGGGGGCGGACAGGCTCGGCGTCATGAACTGCATCGAGTGCGGCTGCTGCTCCTACGTCTGTCCGGCCAAGCGCCCGCTGACCCAGATGATGCGCCTGAGCAAAGATCAAATCCGAAAGGCGGCGAAGAAGAAATGAATGAGAAGCTGATTGTCAACGTCTCGCCGCACATCGCCAGCCCCCGCACAACCCGCGGCATCATGCTCGATGTCATCATCGCGCTGATGGCGCCCGCGGTCGCGTCGGTCGTCTTCTTCGGCCTGCGCGCCGCGATCCGCATCTGCGTCTGCATCGTCGCGTGCGTGCTGTCGGAGTGGCTGTACTGCAAACTGATGAAAAAGCCCAACCCGATCGGCGACTTCTCGGCGATCATCACGGGCATGCTGCTCGCGTTCAACGTCCCGCCCGGACTGCCGATCTGGCAGGCGGTGCTGGGCAGCGTCTTCGCGATCGTCGTGGTCAAGCAGCTGTTCGGCGGCATGGGCTGCAACTTCGTCAATCCGGCGCTCGCCGCGCGGGTGGTGCTCGCGATCTCCTTCACGAGCTCGATGTCGCTGTTCGCCCGCCCCTTTCTCGGCGTCGACGCCGTGTCGACCGCCACGCCGATGGGCATGATCCGCGCGGGCAGCGAGTCGCTGCCCGACCTGCTCACGCTGTTCCTCGGCCAGCACGCGGGCGTTCTCGGCGAGACCAGCGCGCTCGCGATTCTGATCGGCGGCATCTACCTCTGTATCCGCAAGGTCATCAAACCGATTATCCCGGTCGCGTACATCGGCTCGGCGCTGCTGTTCCTGTGGCTGTTCGGCTGCGCGAACCCCGTCGCCAGCATTCTGTCGGGCGGGCTGTTCCTCGGCGCCGTGTTCATGGCGACCGACTACGTCACCTCCCCGTACACGAACTGGGGCAAGGTGGTGTTCGGCATCGGATGCGGCCTGCTGACAGCGCTGATCCGCACCTTCGCGAACTCGATGGAGGGCGTGTCCTACTCGATTCTGATCATGAACCTGCTGGTGCCCTACATCAACGATCTGACCCGCAGCAAACCGCTCGGAACAGGGGGTGCGAAAATTGCCTGAGAAAAAATCTTCCGCGCCGCTCTCCTTTAAACCCGTCGTCGTGCTGCTGACCATCTGCGTTGTCATCGCGGCGCTGCTCGCGGGCGTCAACGCCGTCACGGCGCCGATCCTCGAGGTCCGGAAAGCGGACGAGCTCGCCGCGTCGCTGCGCACATTACTGCCCGACGCCACGACCTACACCGAGCTCGAGTGCGACATCGAGCGCGTCACCGCCGTCTACCGCGACGACAACGGCACCGGTTACGCCGTCATCACGACCGCCAACGGGTACCACGGCGAGATCACCGTGACCACCGCGTTTGGTCCCGACGGCAGGATCATCGGCGTGTCCGTCGACGCCTCGCACGAGACGGTCGGCGTCGGCACGAGGACCGGTGAACCCGAGTTTGCGGCAAACTTTGTCGGATTGTCCGGCAGCGTCGACGATGTCGCGGTGCTTACGGGCGCCACGGTGTCCAGCAAAGCGGTGCTGCGCGCGGTAAACAGCGCCATCGCGGCCTACGAACAGGTCAGGGAGGGCTGAGATGAATAAATTAACACTGATTAAAAACGGCATCCTCGACGAGAACCCCGTGCTGATTCTGGTGCTGGGCACCTGTCCGTCGCTCGCGATCTCGGTCTCGGTGATGGGCGGTATCGGCATGGGTATCGCCGCGACCTTCGTGCTGATCTGCTCCAACGCGGCCATCGCGCTGCTGCGCAAGGTCATCCCCGACACCGTCCGCATCCCGTGTTACATCACGGTCATCGCGGCGTTCGTCACGATCGTCGAGATGCTGGTGCGCACGTTTATGCCCGCGCTCAACGCGATGCTCGGCATCTACCTGCCGCTGATCGTCGTCAACTGCATCATTCTCGGCCGCGCCGAGATGTTCGCCTCGAAGAACACCGTCGTCGATTCCATCTTCGACGGCCTCGGCATGGGGCTCGGCTTTACGCTGGTGCTGTTCTGCATGGGCACGGTGCGCGAGCTGCTCGGCGCCGGAACCTGGCTCGGGCTGCGCATCATCCCCGCCCAGTTCTCGTTTGGATTCCTGCAGCAGGCGCCGGGCGGATTCTTTATCTTCGGCATGCTGATTGCGCTGCTGACTGCGATCCTGCAAAAACGCAACATCAACGCGAAAGCGAAGATGGCCAACAAATGTCTCGGCTGTGACGGCTGTGACGTCTGCGACAACGGGGAGGTGACGCCGTCATGAAAGCCCTGTTGATTATCCTGTTCACGATGGTGCTGTCCGAGAACTATGTCCTGATGAAGTTCCTCGGTATCTGCCCCTTCCTCGGCGTCTCCAAGAAACTCGATTCGGCGCTCGGCATGAGCGCGGCCGTCATCTTTGTCATGGTGCTGGCCTCGGCGGCGACCTACGGCATACAGGTCGGCCTGCTCGACCGCTTCGGGCTCGGCTACATGCAGACCATTGTATTCATTCTGGTCATCGCCGCGCTGGTTCAGCTGGTCGAGTTTGTTCTGAAACGGTACATGCCGCCGCTGTACAAGACGCTGGGCATCTACCTGCCGCTCATCACCACGAACTGTGCCGTGCTGGGCGTGACGCTGCTCAACTTCACGAAGGAGTACAGCTTCGTCCAGTCGATCGTCAACGGGTTCGGCGCGGGTCTCGGCTTTATGCTCGCGATGGTGCTGTTCGCGGGCGTGCGCCGCACCTTGCTGCGCGCCAAGCCCCCCAAGGCGTTCGAGGGGCTGCCCATCACGCTGATCTCGGCCTCACTGGTCTCTCTGACCTTCACCGGGTTTGCCGGTATGGTCGAGAACCTGTTCAATTAGGAGGCGGCGATGAACGGTATTTTAATTGCGATTCTCGTGCTGGGCGGCATCGGCCTGCTCGCGTCGGTGATTTTGGTCATCGCCGCCAAGCTGATGCATGTGCCCGAGAACGAAAATCTGAAACTCGTGGAACAGGCGCTTCCGGGCGCCAACTGCGGCGCGTGCGGCTACGCCGGTTGCGCCAACTACGCGAAAGCGGTCGTCGAGAACGACGCGCCGGTCAACCTGTGCATTCCGGGACGGGACAAGACCGCCCGGGAGATCGCGCAGGTGATGGGCAAGAGCTTCGAGGAGGTGCCCGACCGCAAGGCCTCGGTCGCCTGTCAGGGTAGCTACGAGGTGACGACCGACAAGTACATCTACAACGGCGTCAACTCCTGCGCCGCCGCCAACACGTTGCATCAGGGCCGCGCGTCCTGCCCCTACGGCTGTCTGGGGTTGGGCGACTGCGCCGATGTCTGCAAATTCAACGCGATTATCGTGGAGAACGGCGTCGCCCGCGTCGACCCGGTCAACTGCACCGGCTGCGGGGTCTGTACCGCCGCCTGCCCGAACCACCTGATCTCGCTGCGCCCGGCCGACCAGAAATCCTTTGTCGCCTGCCGCAACCTCGACCGCGGCAACGTGACGCGCAAGATCTGCCAGCGCGGCTGTATCGGCTGCATGCGCTGCGAGAAGGGCTGTCCGACCGGCGCGATCAAGGTCACCGACAACTGCGCGATCATCGATTTCGACAAATGCACCGACTGCGGAAAATGCATCGAGACCTGCCCGACCCACGCTCTCGAGAGCATCTGACGAACACCGGGCTTATCAAAGAGCAACAAAAAAGGCGCACCGCGCCTTTTTTGTTGCTCTTTGATATGTGGAGAAACTATTTCCGCGGCATGCTGCCCTTCGAGGGGGTGAGCACCACGGTTCCGTCGCCCTCGAGGATCAGGACGGTACCGGCGGACAGAATGACGTTGTTAAACTCGTGCTCTTCGTAGTTCGATTCGACGATCTCGTTCAGGTCGGTGTCGATGCTGAAATCGTCCTCCTCGCGCTCGCCGGTGCAGTAGAGATAGCCCTTGATGCACTCGAAATCGTAGACACCGGCCGGGATGTCCTTGCCGACGACGTACTCACCGGCCTTCAGTGTGAGGCCCTCGGTCAGCGGATTGACGCGGGGCTGCAGGTTCTTGACGTCGGCCCTGGTGGCCTCGATGCGGATCGTGGGGCCCAGCAGCGACAGCACGGTGCCTTTGCTAAGGAAGACCTCATCGGTGTAGGAGCCCTCGTAGGCGTCCATCTCGTAGCCCAGAATCTCGTTGATCCAGCTGGCGTCGTTGTAGTTGCTGGTCCAGACGTTGCCGAACCCGGCGACGCAGTAGAACTTGTAGTAGCCGACCGGAATGTCGACGCCCGCCGTGTAGTGGCCGGGCGGCAGCACGACGCTGAAGCTCTCGGTCGCGCCGGCGATCGGGTCGTTGTCGGTCGGATAGACGAAGGCGTTCGGGTCTTTTTCGGAACCGCCGTTCGGATCGAGTGCGGATCCGTTTCCGGAACTACCGCCGTTGCCCGGTCCCTGGGTCACGGGCGGAGTCACCGCCGCGCCGTTGTTGGCGCTGCTTCGCGAAAGCAGGGAGATGACCAGACCGACCAATGCCAGCACGACGACGCAGACGACGACCAGAACGATCACGAGCGTCTTGCTTTTTTTCTTTTGCTGCGCGTTGGGCTGGTAGAGCGCGGGGCTGTTATAATACTGCGGCGCCGCGGGCTGCGCGGCATACTGCGTCGGCGCGTAGGGCGGAGGCGGGTAGGGCTGCTGCGGATCACCGTATTGCTGCGGCGTATCGTAAGCGGCGGGCGGCGCGTACTGCTGCGGCTCGCTGTACTGCTGCGGGATGTCGTAGGCAACCGGCGGTTCGTACTGCTGCAGGTCGCCGTATTGCTGCGGAATGTCGTAGGCGACGGGCGGCGCGTACTGCTGCGGATCGCTGTACTGCTGCGGAATGTCGTAGGCGACCGGCGGCTCGTATTGCTGTGGAGCGTCGTAGGCGGACGGGGCACTGTCGGTTTTCGTGTTGCCGGCCCAGTCGGCGGGGGGATCGGTCGGGGTGCGCTGCACTAAAGGCGCGCCGCAGTTCTCGCAAAACCGGCCTTCGCCGGATTCGCCGCATTGGTTACAAAACATGGATTATCCTCACTCTTTGATGGCTATTTTTTCTAGTTCGCTGGTGGTCGGAACCACACGGACGGTCATTTCGGGGTGGATAATCAGCGTCGTGTCCGCGGTCAGCACGACTCCGTGGTAGGAGATGATGCCGAGCGAAATGTCCGCGCTGGTAGACAGACTGGTGTAGATGCTGAACGCCATGTCCTCGCGCTGGCCGATGATCACGCCGGCGCCGGCCTGACAGAGAATGTCGTAGACGCCCGCCGGGAAATCGACCCCGACCGTATGGCTGCCGCCCCGGAACGTGAACTCGGTGTCGGCGGCGGGAATGCGCGGCGTCAGACCTTTGACGTCGGCGCGCGTCGATTCCAGCAGCACGGTGGTGCCGTTCAACATCAGCACGGTGCCGCGGCTTAAAAAGATCTCGCTCGTGACGGTGATGTTGCTGTCCGGTTGCAGCGTCTCGTACAGGTAGCTCGCGCTCTGGTTGTTCGTGGTGATGACCCCGAAGCCGGAGACCTCGGTGATGACGTAGTACCCGGCGGGGAAATCGTATCCCGCGGTCCAGTAGCCCGGCGTCAGCGTGCCGCGCCAGGGTTCGGCGGCGGTCTCGTCGATCGGGGTGTTGTCGATCGGGAACATATACGAGGCAACGGTGTCTGTCGCGTGGTGGAGCGGGGTCACCTCCAGCGCGCCGATGGGCTTGCGCTCGTTCTGGTAGGCGACCAGCAGCGCCAGTCCGCCGCCGAACAGCAGCACCGCGACCAGCGCAAGCGTCAACAGCCGCTTGAGCAGCGGCGGGGTTTTCGGTTGGGGATCCGCGGCGGTTCCGGCGGGTTGCTGCGCGCCGCAGTTGGCGCATACGCCGTCGACAACGGGTCTTCCGCAGTTTTTACAGAGCATAGATTCTTCTCCACTGTGAAATTGTATTCTTAAACAGAAGCACATCAGAATGATCGCCATTGATGGTGAAGTCTGCGGCAGATGCCGCAGCTGGCCGACGACCCGTCGGCCCCGGTTCTCCCGCATCGCCAAACGCAAACGCTGGTTGCCGGCGGGCGGCGCCCGCTGCCGCAAAAACGGCCGCGCTGCTGCCGAAGGGTTTAGATATATTATAACAAATCACACAAAAAAAGCTACACACCCCGCAAACAAAAAAATGCGGCTGCATTCACAGCCGCATCGGTTCATTTTGGTGTACCGGCGCTTCCGCACCCGCCGCTCGCCTGCGGGCATCCCGCGCAGTCACATCCGCAAGCGGATTTACCGCGCCGTCGGCGGCGGATCATCGACCAGACAACCGCAGCGACCACCAGCAACAAAACGACGGATACCGCGAGCGTCGCGGCATTTTCTGTGAACCAGCTCATCATAAGGCCTCCAATAGTTAGCCTGTACTAACCACTTCTATTTTAACGCGAAAGCCGCGATTTGTCAATCCCGAAATATCGAACCTTTTCGGCAAACGATGTTTGCATTCCGCCGTCGTTCCCTTTATAATATGTATGAATTCCGCGAACGGGAGGAGACGCATGCTGGAGTACCCCTTTGACGCAGACGCCTTGTTGCAGAACAAGCGCGCGCTGAAGAAACAGCTGTCGGCGCAGCAGGGCCTGATCGACAAGAAAATCGCGCTGCTGTCCGGCTCGACGATCGGGGAGATCAAACCGGTGCTGGAGCTGTTCTTGCTGGCGTCCGGTATCCGGCCGACCTTTTTCGAGGGCGGGTACGGCCGCTGGTACGAGGAGTTGGTGTACGACGACGGCAGTCTCGCCGCCTTTTCGCCCGATGTGATCTATATTCACACCGGGCTGCACAACATCCCCGAACTGCCGCTGGCGGGGGAGGACGCCGACCGCTGCGCCGAGAAACTCGACCGCGCTTTTGCGCACTTTCAGACGGCGTGGCAGGCCGCCGAAAAATTCGCCTGTCCCGTGATCCAAAACAACTTCGAGTACCCGCGCTATCGCCTGATGGGCAACTACGAGGGTGTCGCGCCGTCGGGAAAGATCCGCTTTGTCCGCAAACTGAACGAGCGCTTTGCCGACCACGCAGGGACGGCGGCGAACTTCTATCTCAACGACCTCAACTACCTCAGCAGTTTTTACGGCGTCGAGGCGTTCTCCGACCCCGCCTACTACAACGCCTACAAATACGCGCAGATCACGGCGGCGGTGCCGATGCTGTGCCACTCGGTCGCCGCGATCATCCGCTCCCTGTTCGGGCGGAACAAAAAGGCGCTGATGCTGGACCTCGACAACACATTGTGGGGCGGCGTCATCGGCGACGACGGCGTCGAGGGCATTCATCTCGGCAAGGAGAGTCCCGCCGGTATGGCGCATCTCGAGCTGCAGCAGATGGTGTCCGAGCTGCCGGGCATCGGCGTTGTGCTCGGGGTCTGCTCCAAAAACGAGGACGCGGCCGCGCGCAGCGGGTTCACGCATCCCTCGTCGGTGCTGAAAGCCAACGATTTTGTCCATTTCTCCGCCAACTGGAACCCCAAGAGCGACAATCTCCGGGCGGCGGCCACGGCGCTGAACATCGGCGCCGACGCGATGGTCTTTGCCGACGACAACCCCGCCGAGCGCGCGTTGGTGCGCGAGAGCGGCCTGGGCGTCGCGGTGCCCGAGCTGACCGACCCCGAGCGCTTTGCCGAACAGATCGCGAACGGCGGCTGGTTCGAGGTGACGGCGCTGTCCGACGACGACCGCGCCCGCGCCGGCATGTACCGCCTAAACGCGCAGCGCGCCGAGGCGCAGGCCAGTTTTCAGAATTACGGCGACTACCTGAAGTCGCTTCGGATGACGGCGGTGATCGCACCGGTCAGCCCGCCGCAGATCGAGCGGGTGACCCAGCTCGCCAACAAGACCAACCAGTTCAACTTGACGACCCGCCGGTACACCGAGGCCGAGATGACCGCGCGCGCCGCGGACGCGCGCTGCATCGTTCTCGCGGGACGGCTGACCGACACCTTCGGCGACAACGGGCTGGTCAGCGCGCTGATCGCGCCGGTCTCGGACGACGGCTGCGACATCGAGCTGTGGATCATGAGCTGCCGCGTCTTTCAGCGCGAGATGGAATATGCGATGTTCGACGCATTGGTCGCCGCGGCGAAAGCGCGCGGGATTGCGGCCATCCGCGGGCACTACGCCCCGACCGCGAAAAACGCCGTCGTCGCCGATCTGTATGAGAAACTGGGGTTTCAAAAAACCGCCGAGGACGCGGCAGGCAGCGCGTGGCGCTACGACATCCCCGAACCATACGTTCCGAAAAATCAAGCGATAGAGGTATTGCATGACGAGAGATGAAATCTTAACGAAAACCGCCGGGATCCTCCGCGACATCTTCGACGACGAGACGCTGGTCATTACCGATGAGACCGCCGCCAAGGACATCGAGGAGTGGGACTCGCTCGAGCAGATCAACATCCTGACCGCGATGCAGCGCGTGTTCGGCGTCAAGTTCTCGGTCGCCGAGGTCGAGGAGCTGAAGAACGTCGGCGAGATGGTCGATCTGGTAGCGGCAAAACGCCAATAAAGGAGAGACGACAGTGGCAGAGGTCACCATCGCCCGCCTGACCGACGGTGAGCGCGCGGAGTTTTCGGATTTCTGCCGCGACCACTGGCCGGGCGAGCACCCGCTGATCCACCGGCCCGATGTGTTCGAATACTACTACCGGGACGCCGACGGCGGCCTCAACTTCGCCGTGGCGCGCGACGCGCAAAGCGGCGAACTTTTTGCGGTGTGCGGCTACATCAAGACGAACCGCACCGCGAACCCCGATCTCTGGCTGTCCTACCTGTTGGCGAAAAAAGGCGCGCCGTTCTCGCTGAGCTTCAAGCTGATCCAGTGGATCGCGGGCACCGTCAACGCGCGCACCGTCGGCTGCAACAACATCCGCCCCGCCGTCTTCCCGATGTACGAGTTTCTGGGCTACACGACGGGCCCGATACCGCAGTTCTACCGGTTCAATCCGGAGATTGAAAACTATACAATTTGTAAAATAACAGACAGAGAAATACCGTCCGTAGAATTTGAATCGCTGACATTCAGCAGTATCGACGCGCCGCTGACGGCGGCGGAATGGGAGGAACTGGGCCTTGCCGAAAATAAACCATATAAGGATCGGGATTACTACCAAAAAAGGTACCTCGACTATCCTTGGATCGCGTACGAGCTCTTCGCCGGACGGTCTGCCGGTGGAGCCCTGCGAGCGCTCGTGGCACTTCGGGTATTCCGGTACGAATCTGCGCTGGCTCTTCGGGTCGTCGATTATGTCGGCGCGGCCGAAAGCATCGCCGCCGCAGGAGCCTTCCTTGATCGAGAAATGAGGGCGCGCGGCGCCGAGTTCTGCGACTGGTTCGCGGCCGGTATCCCGGCGGACGTGATGGCGCGCGCGGGGTTCCGGCTGCTCGAGATCGACGGCGGCAACATCGTGCCGCTCTACCTGGACCCGCCGCGGATGGAGAACACGCCGATGTACTGCGCGATCAGCGACCCCGAGGGATACCGCATGTTCCGCGCCGACGGGGATCAGGACAGGAAGAATAGTCAATAGTAACTGGTTATTAGTGATTGGTTACTAGTGAAAGGTAGTATCGCGCGTGAGCGCGACACATTGGAAGTAGGACAAAAGTACGAGGACAGCGTGGGTCTTTGGGCGAAGACCAAATAGTGATTTGTTGCCAGTTATTAGTGATTAGTTTCGCCCTGCGAAAGCTGGGAAAAGTCAAAGCAAGCGTGTCCCGAAGACACAACTCTTTTTCCGCGCACCCCAGCAATCGGTGCGATGTGCAAACCGCGCGACAATTAGCCCATGTCAATCAGATCTGGTAAAGGGGAATTGTCGTGCGAAGTTTGCGCGGAGTGGCGGTTGCCCGAGCGGCGGTTAGCTATACTAAGAAGAATCACAATGCAACCCTTGAGCGCCGCGAGTGCGACCTCTGACGCAGCCAAGTACGCGAAGCGCTTACCGCGCAAAAAAGCTTTTGCGCGGAAGAGGAGCAGCCCCGAAACGGGATAACCATCACGCGTGAAACAAGGGATGGTTTGGAGTGAAGGGCGCTGCGACGAGGCGGGGTCCGGGAGCGCAAGCACACCCGATAATGTGCTTTGGTTACTTTCTCACAAGAGAAAGTAACCCGCGGCACACGCGGAACCGCCCTTGAACTTGAACTTATCCTTTGACTGTATCTCTTGACCTTTATCAGCTTTCGCGGAGCGAAACTAGTGACTATTGACTAGAAGCTAGTAACTATCAGGCCTTTCGCCGCCCCGACTTGCCCGCCCACCCACCCGAATTAAGATGGGGGCTGTGCCCCCAAACCCGCTTAAGGAAGTAACGGCGGCGAACTAGTTCGAGTGCTATGGCCTTGACCTTCAACCGCTTTCGCAGAGCGATACTAGTCACTAATAACTAGCAGCTAGTCACTATATGGCGGCGAACGGCTGGTAGTTACTAAATTCGAGTTACTAGTTATTAATTTCGCTCCGCGAGAACTGGAAAAGGACAACGGCATGTCTACCTGTCAACCCCGAAAATCCGGTCACTGTGTCGGTTGATTTTTTCGCGGCGCGTTGCTACACTGGAGACAGATCACTTTCAGGAGATGAAAATGGAAAAAAAGACACCGCTGTACGAAACCCATGTCGCGCTGGGCGGGAAAATCGTGTCCTTTGCGGGGTACCTGCTGCCCGTGCAGTACGAGGGCGTGATCGCCGAGCACAACGCCGTGCGGACCGCCGCGGGGCTGTTCGACGTCTCCCACATGGGGGAATTGTTTTATGAGGGCGCCGACGCGCTGAAAAACCTGAATTACGCGATGACCAACGACTTCACGTCGCTGGCCGACGGGCGGGTGCGCTACAGCGCGATCTGCAACGAGAACGGCGGCGTCGTCGACGACCTGATCGTGTACAAGTACAACGACGAGAAGTATCTCGCCGTCGTCAACGCGGCGAACAAGGACAAGGATTTTGCGCATCTCAAGGCGCTGCTGTCCGGCGACTGCACCCTGACCGACCGCTCCGACGAATACGCCCAGATCGCGTTGCAGGGGCCGCGCTCGACCGATATCCTGAAGACAGTGGCAGACGAGGCCGACATCCCCGCGAAATATTACAGCTTCACCCCCGAGGCGACGGTGGCGGGTATCCGCTGTATGTTGTCGCAGACGGGGTACACCGGCGAGCTGGGATACGAGATCTATCTCGCGCCCGCCGACGCCCCCGCGATGTGGGACGCGCTGCTGAAGGCGGGGCAGCCGTTCGGCATCAAACCCTGCGGATTGGGCGCGCGCGACACGCTGCGCCTCGAGGCGTCGATGCCGCTGTACGGACACGAGATGAACGACGAGATCTCGCCGCTCGAGACGGGCTTGGATTTCGGCGTGAAGATGCAGAAAGAGAACTTCGTCGGCAAAGCGGCGCTCGAAAAGCGCGGCGCGCCGCGAAGAACCCGCGTCGGGCTCAGCGTGACGGGGCGCGGCATCGTGCGCGAGCAGAGCGACCTGTTCATCGCCGACAAAAAAGTCGGCGTCTCGACGTCGGGCACCCACGCGCCGTATCTCGGCTATCCGGTCGCGATGGCGCTTGTCGACGTCGCCTGCGCGGCGCCCGGCACGGCGATGGAGGCCGATGTGCGCGGACGGCGCATCGCGGTTGAGGTTATTCCGATGCCGTTTTACACAAAATCCAAATAAGAGCAGATAAAATAGGAGGCATTATGAATTTTCCGCAGAATTTACAGTACGCCAAGAGCCACGAGTGGCTGAAGACCGACGGCGCGACCGCGACGGTCGGCATCACCGATTTTGCGCAGGACGCGCTGGGCGACATTGTGTTCATCAATCTGCCGGAGGTCGGCGACACCGTCGAGGCGGGCGGGATCTTTGCCGATCTCGAGTCAGTCAAGGCTGTCTCGGATCTGTACAGCCCGGTGACCGGCACCGTCGTCGCTGTCAACGAGGCGCTGCTCGACGCGCCCGAAAACATCAACGCCGCGCCCTACGACGCGTGGTTCGTCGAGATCGGCGACATCACGGACAGCGCCGAACTGATGGACAGCGAGGCCTACGCGGCGCACTGCGAGAACGAAGCCCACTAAAACCAACGGGAGGTATCCATTGGGAAGCTACATTCCAACGACAGACACCGACCGCGACGCCATGCTGAAAGCCGTCGGCGTATCCTCGATGGATGCGCTGTACGACGCGGTTCCGGCCGCGATGCGCGTCGGGTCGCTTGCACTTCCGCGCGGTAAAAGCGAACTGGAAGTACTGGCGGCGATGCGGGAGCTTGCCGCCAAAAACAAGGTGTTCGGCGCGGTGTTCCGCGGCGCGGGCGCCTACAACCACTACGTCCCCGCGATCGTCAGGAGCGTGACCGCGAAGGAGGAATTTCTGACCGCATACACCCCCTACCAGCCCGAGATCAGTCAGGGAATTCTTCAGAGTATCTTCGAGTACCAGACGATGATCTGCGCGCTGACGGGTCTTGCGGTCAGCAACGCCTCGGTCTACGACGGCGCCTCCGCCGCCGCCGAGGCCGCCGCCATGTGCGTCGACCGCAAGCGCAATAAAATCCTCGTATCGGCGGCGCTCAACCCCATGTTCATCGAGACGGTTATGACCTACTGTTTCGGGTCGGGCAACCCGGTCGAGATGATCCCCGAAAAGGACGGCGTCACCGATCTTGCGGCGCTGAGCGCGCTGCTTGACGAAACGACCGCCTGTGTGATGATCGGGCAACCGAACTTCTACGGCCAGATCGAGGACGCCCGCGCGTTCACCGACGCGGCCCACGCCGCCGGCGCGAAATGCGTACTGTGCGTCAACCCCGTCGCCATGGCATTGCTCGAGACGCCGGGCGAATGCGGCGCCGACATCGCGGTCGGCGAGGGGCAGCCGCTCGGGATGCCGCTGTCGTTTGGCGGACCCTATCTCGGTTTCATGACCGCGAGCGAGGCGATGATGCGCAAACTGCCCGGCCGCATCGTCGGCGAGACGACCGACCTCGACGGCAAGCGCGCGTTCGTGCTGACACTCCAGGCGCGCGAACAGCACATCCGCCGTGAAAAGGCCTCGTCCAACGTCTGCTCGAATCAGGCGCTTTGCGCGTTGACGGCGGGCGTGTATCTGGCGGCGGTCGGCGCGGACGGACTGCGCACCGTCGCGACACACTGCGTCTCGAAAGCGCATCTGCTGGCCGAAAAGCTCGGCGAGATCGACGGCTTTGCGCGCGTCTATCCCGGCGAGTTCTTCCACGAGTTTGTCACGGCTTGTCCCGGCGACCCCGAAGCGCTGATGGCGGCATTGGAGCAGAAAAATATTCTGGGCGGCCTGCCGCTGCCCGACGGCAACATCCTGTGGTGCTGCACCGAGCAGAACACGGCGGCGCAGATCGAGGCGCTGGTGTCGGCGGTAAAGGAGGTGTGCGCGGGATGAAACTGTTGTTTGAACAGGGCGGACCCGGCCGCCGTCTCTCGCTGATTCCACCCTGCGAGGTACCGGAATACACATTAAATGCGGCGGCGCGCGGCAAAGCCCCGATCCTGCCGCAGCTGTCCGAGATCGATCTGTCGCGCCACTACACCGAGATGGCGAAACAGGTGCACGGCGTCAACGACGGGTTCTATCCGCTCGGCTCCTGCACCATGAAATACAATCCCCGCGTCAACGAGGAAGCGGCCGCCCTGCCCGGTTTCGCTGAGGTGCACCCGCTGCAATCCGAGCGCACCGTTCAGGGCTGTCTCGAGGTGCTGGTCACCGCCGAGCGCATACTGTGCGAGATCACCGGCATGGACGCCATGACGTTCCAGCCTGCCGCGGGCGCGCACGGCGAATTCTGCGGCCTGCTGCTTATCAAGGCCTACCACACGGCGCGCGGCGACACCGCCCGAACAAAGGTTATTGTGCCCGACGCCGCGCACGGAACCAACCCCGCGACCGCGTCGATGTGCGGCATGGAGATCCTCTCGATTCCGTCGGGCGCCGACGGCTGCGTCGATCTCGACCGGCTGCGCGCGGCGGTCGGCCCCGACACCGCCGGCCTGATGCTGACCAACCCCAACACGCTCGGCATCTTCGACAAGAACATCCTGGCCATCACCGAGATCATCCACAACGCCGGTGGCCTGAATTACTACGACGGCGCGAACCTCAACCCGATTATGGGTGTCGTGCGGCCCGGAGACATGGGCTTCGACGTCATCCATCTCAACCTGCACAAGACGTTCTCGACGCCGCACGGCGGCGGCGGACCCGGCGCGGGCCCCGTCGGCTGCAAGGCGCTGCTGCAACCGTTCCTGCCCGTCTACCACGCGATCGAGCGCGACGGCGTCTACTCCTACGAGATGCCGGCGCAGACGATCGGCAGCGTCAAGGCGTTCTACGGCAACTTTCTTGTCGTCGTGCGGGCGCTGACCTATCTGCTGACGCTGGGCGCAGAGGGCGTGCCCGAGGTGGCGCAGAACGCGGTGCTGAACGCCAACTACATGCGGGCGCTGCTGCGCGGCAAGTACGACGTCGCCCATGACGGCATCTGTATGCACGAATTTGTGCTGACGCTCGAGCGCATGAAGAAAGAGACGGGCGTGTCCGCGATGGACGTCGCGAAATCGCTGCTCGATTACGGCATGCACCCGCCCACGATGTACTTCCCGCTGATCGTGCCCGAGGCGCTGATGATCGAGCCGACCGAGACCGAGAGCAAGCAGACGCTCGACGAGGCCGCCGCGGTGTTTTTGACGCTGTACGAGCGGGCGTACACCGACCCGCAGTCGATGCACGACGCGCCGGTAACGACCCCGATCCGCCGCGTAGACGAAGTCGGCGCAGCCCGCAACCCGAAACTGCGCTGCTGTTTAGAATAATATAGTTGCTGGTTTTTAGTTATTAGTCACTAGTGGAAGGAAGTGCCGCGCGCAAGCGCGGCACTTTGTTATGAAGGGCGGGTAGTCGGGAAAGTCCGGGCGGCGAGTAGTAGCGGCATTTTGCCTTTGGTCTTATCCGCTCTCGCGC
>JAVBVJ010000133.1:0-13551 GCA_031554355.1 Oscillospiraceae bacterium | reverse complement strand
CATCGGCACAGGGAGAGAGCGCCGTGTGGATATGAAGGTCATACTTGTATTCCACGGACAGGCTCCTTCCCTAAACTATATGCCGCTGTTTTTCGCTTATGCTATTTTTCGATAAAACGGCAAAACATCGTCGCCGCCTCGTAAATCGGTGTCGCGGCAGTCATCAGGCAGATGCCCTGCTCCTTCGCCTTCTCGACGACCGCATCCGGCACCTCGGCGTCGTTACAGATCACGACGGCGGCGAACCCGACAAGGCTCGCGACCGCCATCGCGTTGAGGTTTGCCATGATCGTGAACCAGACCTGCCCCGCCTCTGCGCGCCCCATGACCCAGCTCAGCAGGTCGCCGCAGTACCCGCCGGTGATCTCGGTCTCCTCGCCGGCGGACAGCACCGCCCACTGCAGATCAGTCAATTGACGGTTGGTCATCGGTAATCTCCTTCAACAGTTCGGGATTGGTCTCCGCGACGTGGTTGATAATCCGCTCCATGCGGTGCCGCATGATCACAACACAGTCGTCGATTTTCGCTTTGCCGCGCACGATGTCCTCGGCGAAGGTCTCGCAGGTCGGCGCGCCGCAGCTGCCGCAGTCCAGCCCGGGCAGCGATTCCATAATTTTCTGCATCTCGATGTAGCGGCTGATGCTCTCGTCGCGGTTTTCACCCAACTCCATCACCGGCATGTAGTGCAACTGCTCGCTCCACTCGTACTCCTTCAGGTGGACGTTTTCGTCGTTCAGCACGAGATGCGGAATGACGTGGTTCAGGTGTTTCAGCTTCGTCCGCGCGATATACGGGTTCTCGACCTGCAGCACCCCGCCGACACAGCCGCCCGCGCAGGCGTTGAGCTCAACGAACTCGAGATCGGTGTATTTTTCGTCCTCCAGATCGTCCAGCACGCGGATGACGTTCTCGATGCCGTCGACCGCGAGATATTTCTCGGTCGACTGCAGTGCCGTGGCCTCGCCGCCGGCCTCCGCCCACGCGACGCCCATGCGCCCCGTCATGCTCAAATCCTTGCTCAGCGACGCATTTTTCATGTTTTTCAGGATGATCGGATAGACCTCCCCGATCGAGACTGTCCGGTCGATCACGGGCTCCTTGAGACCGAGCGGCGCGTGCGCCGCGGTCACCTTGCTGGGGCACGGCGTGATGAAAAACGTGCCGATTCTGTCGGCGGGCAGCCCTGTCTTCTCCATTGCCTCACGCTTGGACAGCACACCCGCCAGTTCCGCTGGGGTGTACAGCGGCAGAATCTGTTTGATCAGGCTGGGATAGCGCACCCGGATCAGCCGCGTGATGGCGGGACAGGCGCAGGAGAGCACCGGAAACACCGCCTTGTTGCTCTTCATGAACTCCCGTGTCGCCTTGCTGATGATCTCGGCGGCGTACGCGACCTCAAAGACGTCGTCGAACCCCATCATCAGCAGCGATTCCAGTATCAGGTTCTGGTTCTGGATGTTGTTGTACTGCGCGTAGAGGCTCGGCGGCGGCAGTGCGATCTTGTAGTCGTACAGTTTCATGGTGTCGAGCGAATCAAACCGCGCTTTTTTTGCTTTGTGCGGGCAGACACGGATACACTCGCCGCAATCGATGCAGCGCTCGGTGATGATGTGCGCTTTCCCGTCGCGCACGCGAATCGCCTGCGTCGGGCAGCGTTTTATGCAGTTGATGCAGCCTTTACAGCGCTCATCGTCCAGATAAACGGAATGAAAAAACTCTTCGATGCCGTTCACCCCCCGCTTTCAGAAATCCGCGTTACCGCGGAATTTCAACTTCCATAATAATATTCGTTCCGACGCCGACGGTGGATTCGATCTCGAAGGAATCGGAGTATTTCTTCATGTTCGGCAGCCCCATACCCGCCCCGAACCCCAGATTGCGGATCTCCTCGGTCGCCGTCGAAAAACCCTCGCTCATCGCGAGATCGATGTCCGCGATACCGGGTCCTTTGTCCGCGACCACCATCCGGATCACGTCCGGGTAGATAATCACCTGAATATTGCCGCCGCCCGCGTGGATCGCAAGGTTAATCTCCGCCTCGTACAGCGCGATCGCCGCCCGGCGGATCGCCTCGACCGGAATGCCCATCATTTTTAGCTTGGACTTGACTTCCGTCGACGCTTCCCCTGCGGTGGAAAACTCATCACCGCGGACGTAATAATCGATTCGGATCGGCTCACTCATTGCAGCGATTCTTCTTTTAAGCCGTTTTCGTACAGGATTCCGCAGGTGTAGAACATCGTCTTCTCGGTCATCAAAACCGCGATGCCTTTTTCTTCCGCCATGGCGATCATATTGCCGTCCGGCAGCTTTCCGCGCACGAAAAGAACACAGAGAATATCCATCATGTCCGCCGTGCGGATGACCTGCGGGTTGTTGAGGCCTGTGACCAGCAAACCCTGATTTTTAACATAAGCCAGCACATCGCTCATCATGTCGCTGCCGCACGCCGCCTGGATCTCCCTGTCGATTCCGCTGCCCTCGGTGAGTACCTTCGCCTGGACCAAATCAATTATTTCCCTGATCTTCATTTTTTCTCCTCTATTCGATTTAGAACCCGCTGAATTGTCCTCATTATAGCGCAGTGCGACCTTCTGCGCAACTTTTAATATCGTCAAATTAAAACCTTAAATTTCATCAATTAGTGTATAGATTTTCTATAAGAACTTTGTTATAATCTTAACGTACTATTAACATGGTAGTTGGAGGTTTGTATGAAAAGCGTTTCTACGGTGCCTTTTCAGGGCACAAAAGAACAAGAAGCCGAGTTGAAGGACTGGATTCAGGCGAATAGGGATCTGTCGGGAATCAATATGGCGGCGCTCCAAAAGGCGCAGGTTATTTACGGTTACCTCCCGATCGAAGTTCAGTCCATCATCGCTCGGGAACTCAATGTTCCGTTGGAGGAGTTGTACGGTATCGCCACCTTTTACTCGATGTTCCGGCTGAACCCGATCGGCAAGTACCAGATCAGCGTCTGTCTCGGAACCGCCTGTTACGTCAAGGGCAGCGAAAAGGTTTTCGAGTCCCTCTCCAAAAAACTGGGAATTGAAAACGGCGGCGTCACTCCGGACGGAAAGTTCAGTCTTGTTTCCTGCCGCTGCATCGGAGCCTGTGGACTTGCGCCGGTTATGATGATCAACGAGGACGTCTACGGACGCCTGACCGGCAACGAACTGGATGAAATATTAGCCAAGTATTAAGACACGCGGCCGGGATCGGAGATTGTCATGCAGGAACTGTCCATGAATATTCTGGATATCGCCCAGAATTCTGTCCGCGCCGGCGCGTCCCTGACCGGGATCACGCTGACCGTCGACGACGCGGCGGACCGCCTGACCCTTGTCATCCAAGACAACGGATGCGGTATGGACGCCGGGATGGTTCAGCGGGTGATCGACCCTTTCTACACCAGCCGCACGACCCGAAAGGTGGGCTTGGGGATTCCCTTCCTGAAAATGGCGGCCGAGATGACCGGCGGTTCCCTGTCCATCGACAGCACCCCCGGCGTCGGAACCACCGTCACAGCGAATTTTTCCATCCAAAACATCGACCGCATGCCCCTCGGAGACCTCGCCGGAACCATGACCGCGCTGATGCAGTGCAACCCGGACATAGATTTCATATTTACGTTGCGCCGCAAGGACGAGCTCTTTGTCGCCGACAGCCGGGAGATGAAAGTGATTCTGGAGTCCGTTCCGATCTCCAATCCTCAAGTAGCGCTGTTTCTACAAGAGTTTATCGAAGAAAACATCAAACCGATTCTTGAAAAGGAGCCTGTAATCCTATGAAAAGCTTAGCTGAACTCGCGGCGATCCGCGATAAAATGAAACCCATTGTTGACGCGCGCGAGGCCGGCGCAGACAGTGTCCGTGTCGTCGTCGGCATGGCGACCTGCGGTATCGCCGCGGGCGCCCGCCCGGTGCTGAACGCCTTTACCGAGGAAGTTGCGCGCCGCGAACTGCATAATATTGTTGTCACCCAGACCGGTTGTATCGGCATCTGTCAATACGAGCCGGTGGTCGAAGTCTTCGAGCCCGGGAAAGACAAAGTTACCTACGTCAAGGTCGACAAGGACAAGGTCGCCAAAATCGTCAGTGAACACCTAATCGGCGGCAAACCCGTTGCAGAATACACCTATAGCCAGAACGCGCGATAGGAGGAGGAAACAATGTATAGAAGCCATGTCATGATTTGCGGAGGCACCGGATGTACCTCCTCCAACAGCAACGCGGTTGCCGACGCCTTTACCGAAGCAATTGCAAAGCAAAACCTGAAGGACGAGGTTAACATCGTCCGCACCGGCTGTTTCGGCCTGTGCGCGCTCGGCCCCATCGTCATCATCCATCCGGACGGAACGTTCTACAGCATGGTGGAGCCTACCGATGTCGGCGAGATCGTCTCCGAGCATCTGCTGAAAGGCCGCCCCGTCACCCGCCTGCTCTACGACGAAACCGTCAAAGAGAAAGAGATCACGAGTCTCGAGGAGACCGACTTCTACAAAAAGCAGCTTCGTGTCGCGCTGCGCAACTGCGGGCGCATCAACCCCGAAGTGATCGACGAATACATCGCGTTCGACGGCTACCAGGCGCTCGGCAAGGTGCTGACCGAGATGACCCCTGAACAGGTCATCCAGACCATTAAAGATTCCGGTCTCCGCGGACGCGGCGGCGCGGGATTCCCGGCCGGCATGAAGTGGCAGTTCGCCGCCGCCAATGCCGCCGACCAGAAATATGTGTGCTGCAACGCCGACGAGGGCGACCCCGGCGCGTTCATGGACCGCTCCGTTCTCGAGGGCGACCCCCACGTCGTGCTGGAGGCGATGGCCATCGCCGGTTACGCGATCGGCGCAACCAAGGGGTATATCTACGTCCGCGCGGAGTACCCCATCGCCGTCAAACGCCTCAGCATCGCGATCGAGCAGGCCCGCGCCTACGGACTGCTCGGCGACAACATCTTCGGAACCGACTTCTGCTTTGACGTCGACTACAAGCTCGGCGCAGGCGCGTTCGTCTGCGGTGAGGAGACAGCGCTGATGACCTCGATCGAGGGCAAGCGCGGTGAACCGCGGCCCCGTCCGCCCTTCCCCGCCGTCAAGGGCCTGTTCGAGAAGCCGACGATCCTGAACAACGTCGAGACGCTCGCGAACGTTCCCCAGATTATTCTCAACGGTCCGGAATGGTTCAGCAACGTGGGCACCGAAAAGAGCAAGGGCACCAAAGTCTTTGCGCTGGGCGGCAAGATCAAAAACACCGGCCTCGTCGAGGTTCCGATGGGCACCACGCTGCGCACCATCGTCGAGGAGATCGGCGGCGGCGTTCCCGGCGGCAAAAAGTTTAAGGCGGCGCAGACCGGCGGTCCTTCCGGCGGCTGTATCCCGACCGAGCATCTGGATGTCCCGATCGACTACGACAACCTGATCGCCATCGGCTCGATGATGGGTTCCGGCGGTCTGATCGTCATGGACGAGGACAACTGCATGGTCGATATCGCCAAATTCTTCCTCGCGGTTACGGTCGAGGAGAGCTGCGGCAAATGTACTCCCTGCCGCATCGGCACCCGGCGCCTGAGCGAGATGCTTGAAGCGATCACGCAGGGCAACGGCACGCTCGAGATGCTCGACGAGATGGAGGAGCTCTGCCAGTACATCAAAGAAAACTCGCTGTGCGGACTCGGCCAGACCGCCCCGAACCCGGTGCTGTCGACGCTGCGCTACTTCCGCGAAGAGTACGAGGCCCACGTCATCGATAAAAAATGTCCGTCCGGTGTATGTAAGGGTCTTATGGTCTATAATATTAATGCCGAAAAATGCGTCGGCTGCACGATGTGCGCCCGCAACTGTCCCGTCAGTGCGATCACCGGCAAGGTGAAGGAAGCGCATGTCATCGATGTTGAAAAGTGTATCAAATGCGGTATGTGTGAGACGGTCTGTAAGTTCGGCGCCGTCCGCAAGGTTTAGGAAAGGTAGGATTGGATGATGAGTAAAGATATCAATCTTCAAATTAACGGTATCGCGGTTACCGTACCGGATGGCACTACCATACTGGACGCCGCAACAAAAATGGGTATCCGCATCCCCACCTTGTGTTATCTGCGCGACATCAACGCGATCGGCGCCTGCCGGATGTGTGTTGTCGAAGTAAAGGGCGCCCGTTCGGTCATGGCCTCGTGCGTGACCCCGGCCACCGAGGGCATGGAGGTGTTTACCAACACCCCGAAACTGCGGGAATCCCGCAAGACGACGCTGGAGCTCATGCTCAGCAACCACCGCACCGACTGCCTCTCCTGTTCGCGCAGCACAACCTGCGAGCTGCAGGATCTCTCGAAAGAGTACGGCGCGGATCTCGCGCGCTTCGGCCGCGCCAACATGGAGGCCGAGTACGAGGAATCCACCCCGCATCTCGTCCGCGACAACAGCAAATGTATCCTCTGCCGCCGCTGCGTCGCGGTTTGCCGCCAGAACCAGCATGTCGGCGTTATCGCGCCGGTCAAGCGCGGATACGAAACCCACATCGCGTCGGCCTTTGAGATGCCGCTCGGCGACACCGCCTGCATCCACTGCGGCCAGTGTATCGCCGTGTGCCCCACCGGCGCGTTACAGGAAAAGGACGACACCGCCGCTGTCTGGGCCGCGCTCGCCGATCCCGCCAAACACGTCGTTGTCGCGCCCGCCCCGTCGGTTCGCGCACAGTTGGGCGAGGAGTTCGGCCTGCCGATCGGCACCAACGTCGAGGGCAAGCTGGCGGCCGCATTGCACCGTCTCGGTTTTGATAAGGTATTCGATGTCGACACCGCCGCCGACCTGACCATCATGGAGGAGGGCACCGAGCTGCTGGAGCGCATCCAGAACGGCGGGAAGCTGCCCATGATCACCTCCTGCTCCCCGGGCTGGATCAAGTTCTGCGAGTTTTACTACCCCGAATTCATTCCGAATCTGTCCAGCTGCAAATCGCCGCAGGGCATGTTCGGTGCCATCACTAAGACCTATTACGCCGAGAAAGAAAAGATTGATCCGAAGGACATCTTCGTCGTCAGCATTATGCCCTGTACCGCAAAGAAGTTCGAGATCACCCGCGACAACATGAGCGCGTCCGGCCAGCGCGACATCGACGTCTCGCTGACAACCCGCGAGCTCGCCTCGATGATCAAGCGCGCCGGCATTGTGTTCAACGAGCTGCCCGACGAGGGGTTCGACCCCGTCTTCGGCGTTGCGTCCGGCGCAGGTCACATCTTCGGCGCGACCGGCGGCGTTATGGAAGCCGCGCTGCGCACCGTCGCCGAAGTCGTCACCGGCAAGCCGCTGGAGCAGGTGGAGTTCACCGCCGTCCGCGGCATCGAGGGCATTAAGGAAGCCGAGTACGATCTCGCCGGCACGAAAGTCCGCGTTGCGGTCACCTCCGGCCTCGAGAACGCCAGCAAATTGCTGGACCGCGTCAAGAGCGGCGAAGCGACCTACCACTTCATCGAAGTTATGGCCTGTCCGGGCGGCTGCGTCAACGGCGGCGGCCAGCCCCATCAGCCGGGTTATGTCCGCAACAACGTCGATCTGCGCACCGAGCGCGCCAAGGCGCTGTACTCGGAGGACGGCGGCATGGCGCTGCGCAAGAGCCACGAGAACCCCGTGATCAAGGAGATCTACGACACTTTCCTCGAGAAACCGGGCAGCCACAAGGCGCACCATATTCTGCACACCAGCTATGTGGAGCGCAGCCGGTTTTAGACCATCCGCGGCGCAAAAACAAAGCAACCGTACCATAATTGACGGACGGCCGGGAAAATCTCCCGGCCGTCCGTTTTACCGCCACCTTAAACCTTAAAAAGCATTCCACAAAAATACAAATATAAAGACACATCCCCAGGCATTCCCTGTAAATTCCCTGACCAGCAACATTCCATAGATTATTATCATGATCGCGAGCATTTCAAGAATCCCTTCCGGCGTAAGGCCAATCGCTCCATGAATAAGAACGCACAGAATAGCGCAGCTGATTGCGCCCCAATTCAACCAGCGGTTTTTGCCGGGAAAGCGTTTATTAATCTTATCACTGATAAAAACGTAGTTGAACCCCTCAAAAAAGCCCCAGGCAACCGCTGTTATGAGCATTCCGGCAAGATTTACCGGAAATCCGCTTTTCAGAATTTCTCTGGTTGTCATTACAGATTGGAACGGAAGATAACCGTCAAATCGGCCTGTCGCGAAGGTAAAAACAATATACGGAACATAACATAAAATACAAAGACCAATGGAAACCAGCAATCCTTTTGCCGTTAACCCGTGTGAACGAAAGCTCTCCTTTCTAAGGGTCGAAACGATCGTGATGCCAAGTCCTGCAAGCCCAAACTGAAACCCGGCGGCAAAAAGAACTCTTATCAATACAGGTATATCACGATTATTGAAAACTGCAGTTATTGGCTTTTGAAACACGATATAGCCGGCAAGAACCGCAAGCGATACCAACACAATAATCCAAATATCGTTATCTAGCCTTTTCTGTTCGGCGGTTGTTTCCTGCTTAGCCATTGGAGTCATCTCCTAATACGTACTTCTTTCACCTCTTCATGATAGCATATTATCAAAATAACACCAACGGAAGAATTTTCTTCCGCCGGCGCTTTGATTATCTGCTATTAAGGAAAAATATCGCAGCGCTGTCACCGACATGGCGCTTTATGCAAAACTAAGGCTGACATCCCCCGCCGCGACGATATACCGCTTTCCGTCGATTTCAACCACCAGGTTCCCCTCGTTGTTGATCTCGATCGCCCGTCCCATCGACTTGACGCCGCCGTAGTCGAAATATACATAGCGCCCGAGCACCGAGGACCGCGCGCGGTATTCCTCCAGAAACGCGCGTTTCTTCAGCTGCGCCGTCTGCGCCAATACCCCGTCGATAATCGCGGCGCACAGCCGGTCGCCGTCGATGTCCGCGCAGTGGCGGTGCAGCGAGGTCGCGATCTCCGCGATCTCCGGCGGAAACTGCTGCACCTGCAGGTTGATTCCGATGCCGACGATCGTGTACTGAATCTTTTGTCCGCCCGGCTCCCACCGCGTCTCCGTCAAAATGCCGCACAGCTTTTTGTCGTCGATCACCACGTCGTTGACCCATTTGATCCCGGTCTCGACCCCGGTGACCTGCGCGATCGCGTCCGAGACCGCGACCGACGCCGCGGGGGTGATCAGCAGCGCTGTCTGCGGGTCGACGGCGGGACGCATCAGGATCGATAGATAGAGCCCCTCGCCTTTTCGGGAAATAAAACGGCGGCCCTTGGTTCCCCTGCCCGCCGTCTGTTCCACCGCAATCACCGCGGCGGGAAAACAGCCCCTCTCCGCCAGTTTTACCGCCTCGTCGTTGGTCGACGTCGTCGTCTCCAACACAAGGATTTCGGTGTTTTTATTCTTAAGATTGTCTCGGATGTTCTCTTCCCTAAAATTCATAAGCCGCTCAACCATATAAAATACTGTTATATAGTATTATGGCGGCAACCGCGATTATGCTAACAAAGAGAAGCAGCCATTCTTTCCGGTTCATATCCTATTCCAGCTTGAGTTGAACATAGCCGTCGCCGATGGTCTCGAGCGACTCCAGTAGCTCCGCGACGCCGCCCTCCAGACAGGACGCGACCGTTCGGTCGGCCTTGCTGCGCACGTCCATCGGCGCGTTCGCTACCGCGACCTTAAACCCCGCGACGCTCAGCATGTCCATGTCGTTGTAGTAGTCGCCGATCGCCACGGTGTCGATCATCTCGATGCCCAGCATCTCGGCCAATTGCTTCAGCCCGGTGCCCTTGTTGACGTTTTTCGGAATGATCTCCATAAACTTGTTCGAGGTGCGGATAAACTGAAACGCGTTGTAGGATTGATGCGTCTTTTTCCGGTCGTCGATGAAGTTCTGCAACTGCAACGCGCGCTGTTCCGACGCCGCAAACAGCACCTTGCACCACGCGCCCTGCACCGTCTCGACATCGGCCAGCACATAAGGCAGATGGTGTTCCGCGGTGTGTCGCTCGGTCTCCTCGTTCGCGTTGACGAGCGTCAGATTTTCGACGCCGTGCAGCTCGACCCCGATGTCCGGAAAGGCCTTGAGGATATCTTTGACGATCTCCAGCACCGCCGAATCGAGCGTCTTGACATAGAGCACCGACTCCTTGTCGTAGTCGTAGATCAGCGCGCCGTTATACAGAATCGCGGGCGCGGAGAGCGTGATCCAGTCGATATAACGCCGCACCGACTGCACCCCTCTGCCGGTGGCGACCGTAAACAGACCGCCTTTGCCGACATAGTGCTCGACCGCGTCGATGTTCGCCTTTGGGATCCCGAACCCCGCCTGAAGCAGCGTTCCGTCCACATCGGAAACAACAAGAATGTCACTCAATTCCTTGAGTTTTCCTTCCTCAGCCATGCTTTCCTCCGCGCAGTTTTTCAATAAACTTCTGAAAATAGGGCGGCAGCGGCGCGTGAAACGTCATCATTTCCGCTGTCACCGGGTGGCGGAACCCCAGCGTACCCGCGTGCAGGCACTGTCCGCCTAAGTTGGGCGTATTTTTCGGCGCGTAGACCGGATCCCCGGCCACCGCGTGACCGATCGCCGCCATGTGCACCCGAATCTGGTGCGTCCGGCCCGTCTCAAGCCGCAGCTGAACATGGCAGAAGCGTTCGAACTGCTCGACGACCTCGTAGCAGGTTACCGCGGGTTTTGCGCCGCGCGCGTCGACCTTGTACCGCTTTCTGTCGCGCTCATCGCGGCCGATCGGGCGGTCGACGGTTCCCGTCGGTTCCTTAAACACCCCGTGCACCACCGCGTCGTAGACGCGCTGCATTGTGTGGTTCTCCAGCTGTTTCGCCAATGCGCGATGCGCCGTGTCGGTGATCGCGACGACGAGCAATCCGCTCGTGTCCTTGTCGATGCGGTGCACGATACCGGGCCGCAGCACCCCGTTGATGCCCGAGAGCTGATCCTTGCAGTGAAACAGCAGCGCGTTGACCAATGTGTTGTCCCTGCTGCCCGGCGCGGGATGCACCACCATGCCGCGCGGCTTGTTGACGACCAGCAGCGACGCGTCCTGATAGACGATGTCCAGCGGCAGATCCTGCGCAACCGCGCTCAGTTCCGCCGGCGGCGGGATCTCCGCTTCAATGAGGTCGCCGCATTTGATTTTCGTGTTCTTGGGCTTGATTTGACCGTTCACGGTCACGTTGCCGCGCTCGATCATCTGTTGGATATAGCTGCGTGAATACGCACCGCCGTCGGCCATACGCGCGGCCAGAAAGCTGTCCAGACGCGTTCCGTCGTCGTTGGTATCGGCGGTCATGTTCCTCTTCAGCTCGTTCATAGTGCTACTCGTTGTCCGTCGGTTCCAGCTTCTTGCCGGCGGCAAATATCGGTTGATCTTTGAAGAAGAAAATCAGATACAGAATCGCGAGAAACGCGCCGATCGAGACAAAGCAGTCGGCGAAGTTAAAGACAGCAAACTGCATAAACAGGAACTCGATGAAATCCGTGACCGACCCGTAAACGATCCGGTCGTACAGGTTACCCAAGCCCCCCGCCGTCACCAGAATCAGGCAAAAGTGCAGGAACTTCGAGTTGAGTTTTTTGACATAAAGAATGTACAGCATGCCCAGGATCAGAATCGAGGTCAGCACGACCAGCACCCAGGTGTGGTTCGACAGGATGCCAAAGGCGGCGCCGGTATTGCCCTTGTGCAGCAACCGGAACCCCACCACGCCGGGAATAACGACGACCATATCCCTGCCCGCGAGATACGTCTCCATCAGAATTTTTCCGACACGGTCGATCGCGAGTAAAATAATAATGTACAGTGTTGTCTGAATCAAAGCGTTCCTCACATAAGTATAGCGGTGTTTTCACACCGCTATCTATTTATGAATTCGAAATTATTCTCTGCCGAAAGAGAAATTCTCGCCAAACTCGAGCTTGCCAAAGCGGTTGCTCTCGACGTCTTTCTCCGTTGTCTCTTCCCCGAAGGTCGCGGCCGGAGCGGCTTCCTCGGTCTCTGCGGCGGCGGGCTCGACGCTGCGCGGTGCAAAGCCGTCGTAGTTCTCCGTAGCAGGGGCGGCTTCCGCAGGTGCAGCGGGTTCCGCGGTTTCGGTCTTTGCCGTATCTTTGAACAGTTCACTGACCGCAGCCTCGTCGTAATCGGCCTCCATCGGCTCGTCCGGCAGATCACTGATGATCTCGAGATGCGCCTTATAGATGTTCAGGATCTCGCTCTTGAAGGTGGCGACCTGCTGTTTCAGCGCTTTCAGCGTGACTTCCTCGCGCTCGATGCGTTTCTCTGCGTCTTCAACCAGACGGTCCGCTTTTTGCTGCGCGTCCCGAACGACGATGTCTTTTTGCTGCTGTGCTTCGGCCAGAAGGGATTCCTTCAGCTTCTCCGCACTGATCATTGCGTTTTTCAGCGCATCCTCTTCGCTGCGGTACTGCTCGATGCGGTCGGCCAGAATCTGCATCTTTTTGTCGGCCTCATCTTTCGCGGCGATCAACTGCTCTGTCTGATCCGCAAGATGCGCCAAAAAGCCGTCGACGTCCTCAATATTATATCCGCGCGCCACTTTTTCAAAATCGGTTTCTCTGATCTCTCTGGGTGTGAACATGTTCAATCCTCCGTAAACTAATCTCTGTTCTATTACAAGAATTATTTGCTAAAAGTAGAGCCCACTGCTTTCCAACTCATCGATCAGATCTCCGACAACGCCGACATTATACGGGGTGATGATAAACGTACTGACCGCAACGCGCTTGATCTGTCCGTTGTTGGCGTAGGCGACACCGCTTAAAAAGTCGACCAGACGGCGCGAAACATCTTTGTTGGTGGATTCCAGATTTAAAACAACGGTACGGCGGCTGTTGAGGTGGTCGGCGATTCCGCTCGCGTCTTCAAACTGCTCCGGCTTTACCAGAACCACTTCCAGCTGTGTCGTCGCGCTGATGTTTACAATATTATCCTTGTCCTTTTTCTTTGCGACAGGAACGCGTTTGCCGGCATCTTCCTCTTCGAACTCGTCAAATTCTTCGTCTTCATCGTCGGGTCCGAAAATACCGGACAACTTGTCAAAAAGCCCCATGCTATTCCTCCTGCAATTTCGAGATAACAGTTATTCACTCAATATTATCTCTTATTAATAAATAAAAGTCAACCTATCTCAGGTCTTTGCCGCTAAATAAATCTTTTCCCTCCACGATGACTTCATCGTACAGCCGAAGATAGCTCGAATCACTCGAATTGACCCGCGAAACAACATAGTCGTCGTTCTGGTAGACGATGTCCACTTTCTTGAACTCGACGAGAGACCCGAACTTGACGTAGACGCCGACCACGCCCTCCTCCATGCGGAGCACCGACCGGTCGATGACGAATCCCTTGTAATTGCGGAAGCTGATATCGACGTTTTCGATGCGCAGATCCGCGATGGCGCTGTTCATTACCTGACAGCTCAGCACCACCACCGATTTCTTTGCCCCCTCCTCCGTCGTGACGGACTCCACGCGGACGGGCAGGCTCTGAACCGCGGTGTAGTGGAAATCCAG
>JAVBVJ010000050.1:0-14297 GCA_031554355.1 Oscillospiraceae bacterium | reverse complement strand
CCCATAATCGAGCGGCCGAAAATCAGAATCAGGCCGACGACGACCACTGAGGTGCCGACCGACATCAGCAACCCCTGACGGATGCCCTGCTGTACGCGCTCCATGCGGTTGGCGCCGATGTTCTGGCCGGTGTAGGTGGTCATCGCGTTCGCGAACGTGAAGATCGGCAGAATCGCGAAACCGTCGACGCGCATAATCATCGTGTTGCAGGCGATCAGCGTCTCACCGAACTGATTGGTCAGCGACTGCACGAACATCATCGCGACCGAAAACACGCCCTGAGAGATGCCGGAGGGCAGTCCGAGTTTCAGCAGCCGGCCGATGTATTCTTTATTGAAGCGCAGATACCGCGTGCTGAACGAGAAGATATCGTCCATGCGGCGCAGTTTGATGAAGCACAGGATCGCGGAGATAACCTGTGCGATAACCGTGGCAAGCGCAACGCCGAAGACGCCCAGACCGAATCGGGAGACGAACAGGATATCCAGACCGATGTTGATGCCGGTCGAGATCAGCAAAAAGACCAGCGCGGTAAAGGAATCGCCGAGACCGCGCAGAATGCCGGAAAAGATATTGTAGAACACCAGACCGATCGCGCCGTATCCCATCATCCGCAGATAACTGGCGGCGTCGTTCAAAATGGTCTCGGGCGTGTTGGTGGCCCGCAGCAGCGGAACGGCCAGCGCCGGCAAAACCGTAGACATAAAGATGGATATAACGATGGTCAGCACCATGCACGCACCGATGCTTTGGGACAGCTCCTCGCGCTTTTTTGCGCCGAAATACTGCGAAACCATGATCCCCGCGCCGACCGAGACGCCAACCATCAGCACGATTGCGAGATTGATGATCGCCATGGTGCTGCCGACAGCGGACAGCGCGTTGTCGCCGAGATACCGCCCGACCACAATGGCGTCGACGGTCGAGTACAGCTGCTGGGCAATGTTGCCGATCAACATCGGAACCGCGAATTGCGCGATCCGCTTCCAGGGCGTACCGACGGTCATATCCTGTGCGTAAAACAGTTTTTTCAGATTCAAGAGGCACCTCTTATACAGTAAAATATCGCGGAATCAACCGCGTAAAAAGTCGGTGAGATCCGGGTTTCTCCCGTAAAAATCATCCCGGGTGATGTAGTTGACGATCTCGTTGTACTGGACGTTGTCGAAGGCGGGAACCGTCGTCGTAACCTCGAAAGAATATTGGAATCCGCTTTTCTCGATGACGCGTTTGGAGCGGTAGTTGAAGTCGAAGTAGCAGCAATAAAGGCCGTCGAGCCCGTAGTGCTGGAACGCGTAATCGGCGGCCGCGGTGACGGCTTCCGGCATGTAGCCGTTGCCCCAGTAGTCGGGGGAGAGGACGTAGCCGACCTCGAGCGCGGCGACCTCCGGGTAGCGCTTGCTGATGTCCGAGCTGTGCAGCCCCAGGCTGCCGATCACCTCTCCGCCTTCTTTTAGCGTGATCGCGAAGATACCGGCTTTCATCAGCATGTTCTCGATGGTTGCGCGGGACTCCGTGATCGACCGGTGCGGGCGCCAACCGGCGTTCGGGCCCACCAGATCGGACTGGGCATACGCGTACAGATCCTCGGCGTCGTCCGGTGACCACGGGCGCAGAATGAGGCGGCGCGATTCGATTGTTCCGGTTTCTTTCATCATAGGCTGTCAATCATGCGGCAGGAATCCATCAAATCCCGAACGCGATTCTTGATGGGCTGCGGCAGGTTCTCGCTGTCGAGCGCTTCTTGAAGCAGGGCGGAGTGCCGGATGCCGTGGTCGCGGAAATACTGCTCTAGCTGCGCCAGGCGCTGTTCGCGGTTCGGCATCATCGCGTAGAGGACGTACCAGCTCTCGAGCGCGGTGAAGGGGACGCGCACGCCGCCGATGTCCGCGAACTCGACGACCGATGCCGCGGAGAAGTCGTAGAGATAGCGGCACCCGTAGTTGCGGATGCCGAACCCGGACATCAGATCCAAATCGACGCCGTCGAGCGTGTATTCGAAAAAGTACTCGGTGAAATAGTATTCGCTGGATTCCCGAAAGGACTTCTTGCCGCGGGCTGAAAGCAGGACGTCGGCGCGCAGCGCGTGTTCCGGCACGACGACGAAATCGATGTCGGAAAAGCGGTCGGTGACGCCGTGATGCCACAGCAACAGCGAGGCGCCGACACCCCAGACGATCCCTTCATCGGCAAACAGACGCGCAATATCCGATAAAACCTGTAGTTTCCGATCTGTCATAATTCCCCTAAACGAATGCGCAAAATGCAACCGTTCCGGTGCATTTTGCGCATATTTGCTCTAACTATTATATACAATTATCGGAGATGAAGTCAAATTTTGAAGTCAAATTTATTGGAAAAGACTCAAAAGGTTGTACTGGCCGAAGATCGAAACGCCGATCAACGAGACGGTCGCCATGATCTTGATCAGAATGTCAAGCGAGGGGCCGACGGTGTCTTTCAGCGGGTCGCCGACGGTGTCGCCGATAATCGCGGCCGCGTGGGCGTCGGTGCCTTTGGCGGCGCCCTCAACCTCGCCCTGCTCGATCGACTTCTTGGCGTTGTCCCATGCGCCGCCCGCATTGGCGGTGAAAATGGCCAGCATGATCGCGGAGATGGTTGCGCCGATCAAGATGCCGCCGACGAAGTCCGGGCCGAGGATAAAGCCGCCCAGCAGCGGGGTTCCGAGCGCGACGATGACGGGCATCTTCATCTCTTTAATGGCGCCCGCGGCGGAGATCTTGATGCACTGGGTGTAGTCGGGCTTCTCGGTGCCCTTAAGGATGCCGGGGTGTTCCGCGAACTGCTTGCGGACCTCGATGACCATATACTGCGCGCTCTTGGCGACGGCGTCGGTCAGCATGCCGGAGAAGAAAAAGGGAAGCGCGCCGCCGATAAAGGTGCCGGCGAGCGTCAGGCTCTTGATGACGTCGAGAATCGCGTGGAAACCGGCGGTATCACCGGAGCCGGCCTGCGAGTGCAGGAACGAAATCATCAGGGACAGCGCGGCGAGCGCGCCGGAGCCGATCGCGAATCCTTTGCCGATCGCGGCGGTCGTGTTGCCGACGGAATCGAGTTTATCGGTGATGTGGCGGACTTCGGGATCCAGCTTGCTCATCTCGCTGATGCCGCCCGCGTTGTCCGCGATCGGGCCGTAGGTGTCGACGGAGACCGTCGAGGAGACGAAGCTAAGCATGCCGACCGCTGCCATGGTGACGCCGTAGACGCCGGCGACCGCGTAGGCGCCGATGACCGAGAACGCGAGAACCATGACCGGCGCGAAGCAGGACTTCATGCCGAGCGCGAGACCCTTGGTGATGGTCAGCGCCGTGCCCTCAAGCGAGATGCGGGCAAGAACCTTGGTGGGCTGGTAGTCGGCGCTGGTGTAATACTCGGCCAGCAGACCGATAACGATCCCGGCGACGATGCCGATGACCGCGCCGACCCACGGGGAGAACGCGCCGAGCTTAAAGCCGATCGCGGAGACGTCCATGCCCTTAAAGAAGACGTTCGAGAGCACGCCGCCGCCGATAATGATCAGCGCGGCGGAGGTCCACAGCGCGACATTCAGCTCGCGGTGCGGATGATCGCTGGGCTTGCGGAACAGGACGTAGGCGATGCCCAGAACACAGGCGATGATGCCGAGACCGGCGAAGGTCATGGGGAACAGCATCAGGCGGTCGAGCAGCTCGGGGCTGATCGGGTTGGTCGCGTGCATGCTTGTGAAGTAGCTGTAGGCGGCGAGAACGACCGCGGCGATGATCGCGCCGACATAGCTCTCGAGCAGGTCGGAGCCGAGACCGGCGACGTCGCCGACGTTGTCACCGACGTTGTCCGCGATGGTGGCGGGGTTGCGGGGATCGTCCTCGGGGATGCCGGATTCCGCTTTGCCGACGAGGTCGGCGCCCATGTCCGCGGCCTTGGTGTAGATGCCGCCGCCGACGCGGTTAAACAGCGCGACCATCGAGCAGCCCAGCGCGTAGGACGAGACGACCATGGTGAAGGGGATATAGTTGATACCGAGCCAGTTGACCTGGACAGCAACCTGCTCAATCGAAGCCATGCCCATCAGTTTACCAAAAACGACGTAGCAGATCAGGAGTCCGAGCAGCGCGAAACCGCCGACGCAAAGACCCATGACGCTGCCGCCGCGGAACGCGACTTTCAGCGTTTTGCCGAGGTTCTTTTGAGTGCGCGCCTCGTTGGATACGCGAACGTTCGAGATGGTGGCAATCTTCATACCAACATAACCGGCCAGCGCACTCAGCGTTGTACCGAGCGCAAAGGATACGGCACTCTGCCAATCCAGCAGAACCGCCAGCAGGATGGTGACGAAGATTGCCGCTATGCCAATAATTCTGTATTCATGATTGATAAAGGCCTGTGCTCCTTCATGAATAGCGGCGGCAATCTCTTGCATCAGTTCGGTGCCGCTGTCCATCTTCTTAACCTTAAAATAGTTAAACAGCGCGAAAAGCAACGACGAAGCTACTGCAATGATGACAATGATCACAAACCCAGAAAACATTCAAAATCCTCCTAAAATAGTTAAAGCGAGCACGGTTACGTTTGCTCGCTTTAATATCATACTATACTGTATCACGCTGCATCGTCAATCCATAATAAACAACAAATATCTGTCGAAATGACGACGCTCAGTTATACAATATGTCAAAACAGAACAAAGTTCATTATCATTATTAGACAAATTCATTGATAAACACGAAAAGGCGCATTTTTTTCTAATTAATAAGAATGATAGCGTTATCATTAATGGATCCGGCAAGCATTTCGTGCAAAATCTGTTTTTTTCCGAAATCAAAAAACAGCGCCCGATTCGGGTGCTGTTTTTGAGTTCATTCCTGCTGTAACTTAGCCCAGGCGTCTTTCAGGCCGACGATCTCGAGAAAGACATTGCTGTTGCGGGTGTCTTTGATGTAGTAGCCGTTTCGGACAAACTGGAAGCGGTCGTCTGCGGACGCCTCTTTCAAGCTCATCTCGAGCTTGGCGCCGGGGTAGGCCGTCATGGAATCGGGGTTCAGGTAGTCGCCGAACGTCTTGTCCTCTGGGATGTCGCCGACGTTGGCGAGCGTGAACAGGCGGTCGAACTTGCGGATCTCGCGGTCGACGCAGTGCGCCGCGGACACCCAGTGAATCGTTCCTTTGATCTTACGGCCGTCCGCGGGGTTCTTGCCGCCGGTCTCAAGATCGGCGCTGCACAGAATCTCGGTGACGTTCCCGTCGGCGTCCAGCTTGCAGTCGTCGCAGCGGACGATCTACGCGCCCATCAGGCGCACCTCCTTGCCGGGGGTCAGGCGGTGGAACTTCGGCGGGGGCTCGACGAAGAAGTCGTCCCGTTCGATGTATAGATGTTTCGTGAAAGCAACTTTGCGGGTGCCGGAATCCGGGTCGTTCGGGTTGTTGGCGATCTCGAAATACTCGACCTGATCCTCCGGGTAATTGCTTATAGTGACCTTCGCCGGGGACAAAACCGCCATGCGGCGCTGCGCATGCGCGTTCAGCTCGTCGCGGATACAGTGCTCGAGCAGTTCGATGTCGACGATGCTGTAGGCCTTGCTGACACCGGCGGTCTTGATGAAGTTGATGACGGAATCGGCGGTGTAGCCGCGCCGGCGCAGACCGCACAGTGTCGGCATGCGGGGATCGTCCCAGCCGTCCACAATCTTGGTCTCGACCAATTCGCGCAGATACCGCTTGCTCATAACGGTGTAGGTGACGTTGAGGCGCGCAAACTCGCGCTGTTTCGGTTTCTCCGCGAAGTTGATGTTGTCGACGACCCACTCGTAGAGCGGGCGGTGATTCTCGAACTCGATCGAGCACAGCGAGTGGGTGATGCCCTCCAGCGCGTCCTGTATCGGGTGCGCGTAGTCGTAGAGCGGATAGATACACCACTGGTCGCCCTGCCGGTGATGGGGCGTGTGGTTGATGCGGTAGATCGCGGGATCCCGCATGTTCATGTTCGGGCTCGCCATGTCGATTTTCGCGCGCAAGGTGTGGGCGCCGTTCGGGAACTCGCCGTTCTTCATGCGCGTGAACAGGTCGAGATTCTCCTCGACGGGGCGGTCGCGGTAGGGGGAATTTTTGCCCGGCTCGGTCAGCGTTCCGCGGTACGCGCGCATCTCGTCGGCCGAGAGGGAACACACATAGGCCTTGCCCTCCCGAATGAGATTCAGCGCAAAGCGGTAGCAATCCTCGAAGTAGTCGGAACCGTAGAAGACGCCGCCGGTCGGCGTCGCGCCGAGCCAGTTCAGATCCTCGAGAATCGAGCGCACATACTCGTCGTCCTCGCGGTCGGGGTTGGTGTCGTCGTAGCGCAGATTGAATTTGCCGCCGTACTTTTGCGCGGTGCTGGCGTTGATCCAGATCGCCTTGGCGCTGCCGATATGCAGATAGCCGTTGGGCTCGGGCGGAAACCGCGTGTGCACATGGTCGTAGACCCCTTCGGCGAGGTCGGCATCGATGATTTCGTGCAGAAAATTGGCGTTTGTATCTTCCATAGATATACCCCTATCTGAATTCTGTATTATCGTATCACAGAACAGACCGTGATTCAATGCTATCTAAAATCTGTAATGATCCCGCCGCCGACAACGAGGTCGCCGTCGTACAGCACAGCGGATTGCCCGGGCGCCGGCGCGCGCTGGGACGTCCCGAAACGGATCTGCGCCTGCGTGTCGTTGAAGCCGACGATCTCACATTCGGCGGGCTTTGCCGCCGAGCGGATTTTCACGGTGTAGGTGTAGTCATTTTGCAGCGCAAACGCCTTGGAGACGACCAGATCGCTGACCGAGATCTCGTCGGCGAACTCGTCGCCGGCATAGGCCAGACGGATGTCGCCGTCCGCGCGGATACTGCGGACATACACGGTGCTGCCGAGACTGACGCCGAGCCCGCGCCGCTGTCCGATCGTGTAGTACTCGGTGCCGCGATGCGCGCCCAGCGGTTCGCCCTCGGGGGAGATAAAGCGGCCGGTCTTGCCGCGATATCCCATGGCGTGGATAAAAGCGGGGTAGTCGCCGTCCGGGATAAAACAGATGTCCTGGGAATCGGGCAGGCTGTGCGCCGAAAAGCCGTGCTGCCGCGCGTAATCGCGCACCGCGCTCTTGGACATCGCACCGAGGGGGAGCACTAGTTTTGCCAGCGTTTCCGCGGGCAGGCGATAGAGCATATAGCTCTGGTCGCGCTCCAGGCTGACGGCTTTCTGCAGCACCGGAATGCCGCCCGACTCCGCGATGCGCGCGTAGTGCCCGGACGCGAAACAGTCGCAGTTCGCGGCGTCCGCCGCCTCCGACAGAGCGCTGAACTTCACGAGCGGGTTGCAGACCACGCAGGGGTTCGGGGTGATGCCGCTGCAGTACGCCGCACAGAACGGCTCGATCACCTGTTTGCGAAATGCTGCGCCGGGGTCGACCACCGACAGCGCAAGCCCCAGCTCGCCGCAGGAGCGCCGCGCGTTCGCGAGGCCGTTGCGGTGGGATTCGGACATGACAAAATAGACGCAGAGGACTTCATGCCCTGCGTCTTTCAGCAGCGATGCGCAGACAGTGGAATCGACGCCGCCGCTCATCGCAACCATGATTTTGTGGGTGTTACATGTGACAGGCATCACAGTCCTTGATCTCGCCGACGATCGGAACCGGATCGATTCCGCGGCGGCGGTAGTAGTCGGACACGGCGGCTTTGATCGCCTGTTCCGCCAGAATGGAACAGTGTACCTTGACGGCGGGGAGCCCGTCCAGCGCCTCGACGACGGCTTTGTTGGTCAGCTTCAGGATCTCGTCGATCGATTTGCCCTTGATCAGCTCGGTCGCCATGGAACTGGTCGCGATCGCGGCGCCGCAGCCGAAAGTTTTAAACTTGACATCGGTGACGATGCCTTTATCGATTTTCAGATACATCTTCATGATGTCGCCGCATTTCGCGTTGCCGACCTCGCCGACGCCGTCCGCGTCCTTGATCTCGCCAACGTTGCGCGGGTTTGAAAAATGATCCAAAACTTTTTCGCTGTATACTTCCATAAGATTACTCCTTTATCAGTACCGGTTGTCAGCGGTGAGCCCGGAAAAGGGAGGTGCATCGCTTTTCCGCTGAAACTGGTATTATTGATTTTGCACGATCTATTATAATCTCGTCTTGACCTGAATGATCTTGACCATTTTGCACTTGAACTTACTGGTCCTGCTCCGGTTCTGTCTACTGACTTTGCATTCTCTCCCAGACCGGGGACATATCCCGCAGCGTCTGAACAATGCCGGGCAGTTGTTCGCATATATAATGCGCGTCCTCCTCGGTGTTGAACTGGCCGAGCGTGATGCGCAGCGAGCCGTGCGCGATCTCGTGCGGCAGGCCGATGGCGAGCAGGACGTGGCTGGGGTCGAGCGAGCCGGAGGTGCAGGCGGAGCCCGAGGAGGCCTCGATGCCGGCAAGATCGAGCCGAAGCAGCAGTGCCTCGCCCTCGATGCCCTCGATCGAGACGTTCACGTTGCCGGGCAGCCGCTGTTCCCGCGAGCCGTTGAGGCGGACATGGTCGAGCTTTAGCGCGGCATCGATCACGATATCCCGCATCTTCTGCTGCAGCTGAACATGGGTGTCGAGGTCGCGGTAGACGTCCTCGATCGCCTGGCCGAGCGCGACGATGAACGCGACGTTCTCGGTTCCGGCGCGGCGGTTGTTTTCCTGTGCGCCGCCGTCCATGAAGGTGTCCAGCACAACGCCTTTGCGGGCATAGAGCGCGCCGATGCCTTTCGGCGCGTAGATTTTGTGGCCGGAGAGCGAGAGCAAATCGATATGCTGCTCTTTCACATTTATTTTGAGGTTGCCAACCGCCTGTACCGCGTCGGTGTGGAACAGGACGCCGGCTTTCTTGCACACCGCGCCGATCTCGGCGATCGGTTGAACGGTGCCGATCTCGTTGTTGGCGTACATCACGGTGACGAGTGCCGTTTCGGGGCGGATCGCGTCGGCGACCTGCTGCGCTGTGATCAGGCCCTCGGCGTCGACCGGAAGATAGGTGACCTCGAAGCCCTCGCGCTCGAGGTGCTGGCAGGTGTGCAGCACCGCGTGGTGCTCAAAATTCGTGGTGATGATGTGGTTTTTTCCGCGGCTCTTCATACGCCGCGCGGTGCCCTTGATCGCCCAGTTGTCGGATTCCGTACCGCAGGAGGTGAAATAGATCTCCGAAGCGTCACAGCCCAGCGCGGCCGCAACCTGTTCCCGCGCCTTCTTGATGGCCAACACGGAGGGTCTCGACAGGGAGTACAGACTGCTCGGATTTCCGTAGTATTGGGTGATATAAGGCATCATGGCGTCGGTCACGGATTGGGAGACCTGCGTCGTCGCCGCGTTGTCGGCATAAACAAATCGACTCATGCTCATACTTCCTTTGTTGCTTGCTGAATCCATTGTATACCAATATGGTATAAGTTACAAGAGGGTTCGCTATTTTTTGTAGGCCTGCACCGCCAGCGCGTCGCAGCGCTCGTTGTAGGGGTGGCCGGCGTGGCCCTCGATCCAATGAAAGCGGACGGAATGGTGCGTTAAGAGGGGAAGCAGCCTCTGCCAGAGATCGATGTTCGGCGGCGTCTTGTTCTGGGAGTTGCGCCAGCCGCGCTGCTCCCAGTTGGTCAGCCAGCCCTTCGCGATGCTGTCGACCACATATTTGGAGTCGCTGAAAACATCGACGTCGCAGGGCTCGGTCAGCGCGGATAACCCCTCGATGACAGCGGTCAGTTCCATGCGGTTGTTTGTTGTCTGCGTGTCGAACCCGGACAGTTCCCGCTCGTGCCGGTTGTAGACCAGAATCGACGCCCAGCCGCCGGGCCCCGGATTGCCGGAACAGGCGCCGTCGCTGTAGAGCGCAACCTTTTTCTTCATGCTCTCTCCGTTAGTATTTGTATAGTAGCTATCATTATAAACCGATGCCGGAATATTTCAAGCGAGACGGACGGTTTGGTTTCGTTTTATGGGATACACCGCTCATCAGCGGCGCTGCCGTTCGCGCTGCGCAAAGCTTCTTTTGGTGATTTTCTCTAAGATATTGACATTAATATAGTAAAAAAGTTAAAATGAATTAACTTTGAACATTCACGGATGCCTTTGCGTCCGTTTTGAACTATATTTCATAAGAATGAACATAGTGACCTTCTCAAAGGGGAAGGTCATAGAACTTTGTATTAAAAAATGGAGGTATCTCTTGTCGAACGACAACAACAAGATCCCGAAATCGCTCATGTTTTCGCGGATTGATCTTGAAGCAAACAAAGAAGCGCAGAAGGCTGGTGACCAGCAGAAAGGCGCAAAAAATGAGCAAAGGCGGAACAGCGGGGCGGCGAATCAACAGAACCGCAGCACGCCCTCCGCCGCCAGAAGAAGGCGATCGGGCAGAAAACCCGCCGCAAAAACAGCCGGTGTTCCAACGGAAACCGCGCCGCAGAAACAGACCGCAGCCCCCAAAAAGACGGCCCAGAAACAGAACAGCAGCGGCAGGGCATCCGGTCGCGGACAGTCCGCGCCGAGGAAGGAAGCGGTGCCGGCGAGCTCGCCGATCTTCGGCAGAAAAACCAAAATCGATCTGAATCATCCCGACACGCTAAAGATCATTCCGCTCGGCGGACTCGGTGAGATCGGCAAAAACATGACGGTCTACGAGTGCGGAAACGACGCGATCATCGTCGACTGCGGCCTGAGCTTTCCGGACGACGAGATGCTGGGTGTCGACATCGTCATCCCGGATTTCGATTATCTGGACACGATCGCCGGCAAACTGCGCGGAGTCTTTATCACGCACGGCCACGAGGATCACATCGGCGCGCTGCCGTACTTCTTCCAGCGGTTCAACATTCCGCTTTACGGCACACGGCTGACGGTCGAGCTGATCCGCAGCAAACTGACCGAGCATAATCTACAGAATAAAGTGAAGATGAATGTTCTCGAGCCCGGTAAAGAGATCAAGGCCGGTTGTTTTATCGTGGAGGGCATTCGCGTCAACCACTCGATTCCGGATTCCGTCGCGTTCGCGATCCGCACCCCTGCCGGCCTTATCGTGCAGACCGGCGACTTCAAGGTCGACTTCACGCCGGTATTTGACCAGCAGATCGACCTGAACCGCTTTGCACAGCTGGGCAGGGAGGGCGTGCTCGCGCTGTTGTCCGACTCCACCAACGCCGAGAAACCCGGCAGCAGCGTGACCGAGAGCAACGTCGGGCAGGCGCTCGAGAAACTGTTCGCGCGCGCCGACGACAAGCGCATCATCATCGCGTCCTTCGCGTCGAACATCCGTCGCGTACAGCAGATCATCGCGCTCGCGGAAAAGGCGGGCCGCAAGGTCGCGCTGTCCGGCAGAAGCATGGAAAACTACACCCGAATCGCGCTGGAACTGGGCTACATCAAGGTCGGCGAGGGTGTCATCATCGACATCAGCGAGATCAGCCGCTACCGCTCGCAGGATCTGGTGATCATCACGACGGGCAGTCAGGGCGAACCGCTGTCCGCGCTCAGCCGCATGGCGTCGGGCAACCACAAGCAGATCGCGATATCGTCGCAGGACATGATCATCATCTCGGCGACGCCGATTCCGGGCAACGAGAAATCGGTCAGCAAGATCATCAATGAGCTGCTCCGGCTCGGCAGCGACGTCTATTACGAGGCAATGTACGAGACGCACGCGTCCGGCCACGCCTGTCAGGACGAGCTAAAACTGATCCTCAATCTGACCAAACCGAAATACTTTGTTCCGGTGCACGGCGAGTACCGCCAGCTGGTCAAGCACGCCGGGGTCGCGAAAGCGGTCGGCGTTCTGCCCCAGAACATTATTCTCGCCGATATCGGCAACGTGATCGCGTTCAACAAAGAGACCGCAGGCATCACCGATACCGTGACGGCGGGGCGCATCTATGTCGACGGCTCCGGCGTCGGCGACGTCGGCAGCACGGTGCTGCGCGACCGAAAACTGCTGGCGCAGGACGGCCTGATGATGGTCGTCGTCTGCCTCGACCCGGGCACGCGCGAGATTATCTCGGGGCCCGACATTATTTCCCGCGGTTTTGTCTATGTGAAAGAATCGGAACTGCTGATCGACGAATCCAAAGAGCTGATCCGGGCGATTCTGGACCGCTGGTCCGGCGCCGAGACAAGGATCGGGCGCAACGACCTGAAACTCCGGATTCGCGATGAACTGAACAAACTGATGTATCAGAAAACCAAGCGCAACCCGATGATCATTCCGGTCATCATGGAAGTCTGACAACGAGGTCAACATGAAGTTTTCCAGAAGCGTCCCGATCGAGATTTTGCTGTGCCTGTTGGCGGTCGGCTTTGTCGTGCTGGATGTCGCGCTGTTTTTTACCAACAAGACGCTGTTTTTTATCGTGCTGGGCGTCATTCTGCTGATCGTGCTGCTGTTCGTGCTGCGCGCCCAGCAGATCCGCCGCGGCCTCGCGTCGATGATCACCGGTATCGGACCCGCGATGAAGATCACGCAGCAATCCCTGTTGAGCACGATGCGCGTTCCGGCATTCGTTACCGACTCCAACAACTGTTTATTGTGGTACAACGACGCGTTTCTGGAGCAGTTTAAACTGCAGACCGACGTCTATCTCGAGGACATCACGAAATATATCCCGGAGCTGGACGTGCAGGCCTGTCTGACGGAACTGGGCGGCAGCTACACGATCGCCGACCGGCATTACACCGTGTTTTCCACCAGCTCGATTCACGGCGCGGACACATTGTATATCTCGCTGATGATCAACGACACCGGCATGTACCGCGACGCCGAGCGCTACGCCCAGACCCGGCCTTCGGTGCTGGTTTTCTCGATCGACAGTCTGGAGGGATACGAGGGCGCGGCGCGCGAGACCGAGCGCGCGGAGCTGTTGTCCGAGGTCTACCGCGTGATGGAGGAGTTCATCAACAACACGAACGGCATCTTCATGCGTGTCTCGGCTGCCAGCTTTACGGCGATCATCGAGGAACAACACATACTGCCGATCATCGAAAAGCGGTTTACGATTCTCGACGAGATCCGCCAGATCAACAAGGAGAGCGCGCCGGTTACGATGTCGATCGGCGTCGGGCGCGGCGCGAAGACCCTGTACGAGAACTACATTCAGGCGCATCAGGCACTGGACATGGCGCAGGGGCGCGGCGGCGATCAGGCCGCGCTGAAGACGCGAAACGGTTACGACTTCTACGGCGGCACCAACAAGGCGGTGGAAAAGCGCAACCGCGTCAAATCCCGCGTCATCGCGAACGCGATGGTCGATCTGATTGAGACCGCCGACAACGTGCTGGTTATGGGGCACAAGAGTTCGGATCTGGATTCCCTCGGCTCCGCCGCTGGCGTCGCGTTTATCGCGAAATCCATCGGCGCGAAGTGCAACATCGTTTTTGATCAGAAAAACACCATGGCGCGGCCGCTGTTCGACCTGCTCGTCGAGGAGGGCAACCGGGACTGGTTCCTGTCGCCCGAGGACGCGCTGGATTTCATCACGGATAAAACGCTGCTCGTCGTGGTGGACTGCCATTCGCCGCAGCTCGTCGAGAGCGAAGAGGTGCTGCGCAACTGCGAGCGCATCGTGCTGATCGACCACCATCGCAGAATGGTTAATTACATCGAAAACACCGTCATCTCCTACCATGAACCCTACGCGTCCTCGTGCAGTGAGCTGGTGGCGGAGCTGATACAGAACATCGACGAGGCGTCCAAGACGATCCGCAAAACCATCGCGGAGGGCCTGCTGTCCGGCATCATGCTGGACACCAAAAACTTCACCGTCCGCACCGGCGTCCGCACCTACGACGCGGCCGCCTACCTGCGCAAGGTCGGCGCCGACCCGACCGACGCGAAACAGCTTTTTGCGATCGACCTGTCTACTTATAAATTCAAGGCGGATCTCGTGTCCGAAGCGGAGATCTACCGCGGCTGCGCGGTCGTCGTGACCGAGACGCTGCCCGAGAACATGCGCGTCGTCATTCCGCAGGCTGCCGACGATCTGCTCAGCATCGAGGGCATCAACGCCTCGATCGTCGCGGTTAAGTTCCAGAACCGCATCCACATCTCGTCCCGCTCGCTCGGCGCATCTAATGTGCAGCTGATTATGGAGTACCTCGGCGGCGGCGGACACCAGACCACCGCGGGCGTCCAGATCGACGACGCCGACCCGGATACCGTCCGCATCCTGATCCACGAGGCGATCGACCACTATCTGGAGACCAACACGTTCACGAGTTAAGGAGAATCCAATGAAAGTAATACTGTTGCAGGACGTAAAAGGAAC
>JAVBVJ010000086.1:0-18658 GCA_031554355.1 Oscillospiraceae bacterium | reverse complement strand
ATTGTTGTCGATACAGACCAGAACTTTCATACAAACCTCATTCAAAGTTGCCGTCGATGCGGCTGATTGGTTGAAACCGTACAAGGGAACCGGCGGCTGCCCCGGCATTTTGCCGCGCCCCGACCGAAAAAGCATTCAAACAAAACTTAAAAACACCACTCAAGCCATAAAAGTGGTATTCGTTTTTTATTATGTTACTAACTATATCATTAAAACACAGTCAAAGCAAGGATAATACGAATCGGCCGCCCGGCGGCAACCCGCGCGGAACAGCAAAAAACAGTCCCGCGGCCCGAAAAGCCGCGGAACAATCGCGCAGGAAAGGCGCGACGAGTCGTCTGCTCTTGTTCGATAGCACAAAAAAACGAAAAACCGAACAGACTGCGGCGATCGCCGAACAAGCAGTGGCGGGTTCCCGAAAACAACGGCAAAAGGGCAACAAAGGCCGCGGCAGGCCTCCCGCAGCCGAGAAAACGCCGTATTTCCCGCTCCTTTCGGGACGTCGATTTCACTAAATAATTCGTTAATATTTGTAATTGATTGATAAAAATATCGTGCTATAATAAGGTTAGCATATTTCCTAAATAAAAATGGAGGTAAGAAAATGAAAAAGATTATCAGTTTGCTGCTCGTAATCGGGCTGATCGCGGTGTTGTTTGCTGCTTGCGGCCCCAAGACCGAGACACCCCCCACCGAGACGCCCCCGGAAGAGACCACCGACGATTTCCACATCGGTATCGTCACGGGTTCCGTCTCCCAGTCCGAGGATGACAGACGCGGCGCCGAGGCGTTCCAGACCCTGTACGGCGCGGACAGAATTATCCTCGCGATCTATCCCGACAACTTCACCGAGGAGTTGGAAACCACCATCCAGACGATCGTGAACCTTTCCGATGACCCGCTGATGAAGGCCATCATCGTCAACCAGGCGATTCCGGGCACAACGGAAGCTTTCCGCCAGATCAAAGAGAGAAGACCCGACATCATCTGCATCGCCGGTGAAGCTCACGAAGATCTTCCCGAAATCGGCAGCGCGGCGGATCTGGTCTGCAACAACGACTTCGTTGCCCGCGGCTACCTGATCATCCGCACCGCCCACGAGCTGGGCTGCGACACCTTCGTTCACATCTCCTTCCCGCGCCACATGTCCTACGAGACCATGAGCCGCCGTGTTGCGATCATGAAGGCTGCCTGCGAAGAGTTCGGCATGGAGTTTGTGCTTGAGACCGCTCCGGATCCGACGACGGATGTCGGCACTCCCGGCGCCCAGGCATACGTTCTTGAAAAGGTCCCCGAGTGGGTCGACAAATACGGCGAAAACGCCGCGTACTTCTGCACGAACGACGCCCACACCGAGCCGCTGATCAAACAGCTTCTCGAGTACGGCGGATACTTCATCGAGGCCGACCTGCCCTCCCCGCTGATGGGCTATCCCGGCGCGCTGGGTCTGGATCTGACCGCCGAGGCCGGCGACTTTGAGAAGATCCTTGCCAAGGTCGAAGCGGCTGTTGTCGAAAAAGGCGGCGCCGGCAGATTCGGCACATGGGCCTATTCCTACGGCTACATCACCTCTGCGGGTCTTGCGCAGCACGCCATGAACGTCATCAACGGTGAGAGCGACATCAACGACATCGATGATATCGCGAAAGCATACCAAGTGTTCTCTCCGGACGCCGCATGGAACGGCTCCAGCTACACCAACGTTGAGACCGGCGTCAAGTCCGAGAACGTCTTCCTGATCTATCAGGACACCTACATCATGGGCGACCCCGGCCGCTACATGGGCTCCACCGCGATCGAAGTTCCCGAGAAGTACTTCTCCATCAAGTAATAAAGCACTATAATTGTCACGAATCCGGGAGGGATCGGGGGGTCTCGATCCCTCCCAAACTATTAGGTGCAGCTTATGATGAATAAAAGTGCTCCATTATTGGAGTTGGTAAATATCAAGAAGGACTTTTTCGGCAATCAGGTGCTGACGGACGTCAACTTCACGTTGCGCGCGGGCGAGGTTTTGGGCCTTGTCGGCGAGAACGGCGCCGGGAAAAGTACGTTGATGCGCATTCTGTTCGGCATGAACGTGATCAAGGAGACGGGCGGATATCAGGGAGAGGTACGCATCAACGGGGAGAAGGTCGAGTTCAACTCGCCGTTCGACGCGCTGGCGGCCGGCATCGGCATGGTGCATCAGGAGTTCTCGCTGATCCCCGGCTTCACCGCGACCGAAAACATTCTGCTCAACCGCGAGCCGACGAAGAAAAACATCCTCTCCGAGATTTTCGGGGAGCGGCTGAACACGCTGAAATACGCCGAGATGGACGCGCTGGCGAAAAAGGCGATCGATAAAATGGGCGTCCACATCGACGCGGACATGGTCGTCAACAACATGCCGGTCGGCCACAAGCAGTTCACCGAGATCGCGCGGGAATTAAGCAAGGATCAGGTCAAGCTGCTGATTCTCGACGAGCCGACCGCGGTGCTGACGGAAAAAGAGGCCGAGGCGCTGCTCGACTCCATCCGCGGGATGGCCGCGAACGGCATCGCGGTTATTTTTATCACACACCGGCTGCAGGAGATTCTGACGGTGTGCGACAACGTGGTGGTGATGCGGGACGGCTATGTGGTACAGGACGTCCCCGCGAAGGAGACAAATGTCGCCGATATGGCGAAATGGATGGTCGGAAGAAACGTCGACACCGCGGTTGCGTCGGATATCCGGGATGACCCGAACGCCGGGATCATCCTGTCGATCCACGACCTCTGGGTGGATATGCCCGGCGAGACGGTGCGCAACGTCGATCTCGATGTCCGCGAGGGCGAGATCCTCGGAATCGGCGGCCTCGCCGGTCAGGGGAAGCTCGGGATCCCGAACGGCGTCATGGGGCTGTACGAGGCGGGCGGCGCGGTCGAGTTCGACGGAAAGAATCTCCCGCTGAACAATCCCCGCGGGGGCCTGGACGCGGATATCGCGTTTGTGTCCGAGGACAGGAAAGGAGTCGGGCTGCTGCACGACGAGACCCTCAAGTGGAACATCGTGTTCCCGGCCATGCAGATCCAGAACAAGTACTTGAAGAAGATTCTGGGCGGTCTGATCAAGTGGCGGGACGAAAAAGCGATCCGCGAGGTGACGCAGAAATATATCGACGAGCTGATGATCAAATGCACCGGCGCGTCGCAGAAAGCGAAAGAGCTGTCCGGCGGCAACCAGCAGAAGATCTGCCTCGCCAAGGCGTTTGCGCTGGAGCCGAAATTCCTGTTTGTCTCCGAACCCACCCGGGGAATCGATATCGGCGCGAAGTCCGTGGTGCTGGACACCATCAAGAAGTTGAACAGAGATAAAGGCATCTCGATCGTCATTGTTTCCTCGGAGTTGGAGGAGCTGCGACAGGTCTGCGACAGGATCGCGATTGTCTCCGGCGGCAAGATCGCCGGTATCCTGCCGGCATCGGATTCATCGGAGGATTTCGGTCTTCTGATGGTCGATCAGGTTAAATAGGGGGGACAGTATGGGAAGAACAAATACCGGCGCCATCGATCTGCAAAAAAAGAACTGGATCACCGAGTTTGTGCGCAATTTCGGGTTGCCGCGGCTGATCATCGCGGGATTTCTCCTGTTGCTTTTTATAACAGCGCCGTTTGTAGGAGCGAATTTGATCACGCAGCTGACCAATACCATCAACCGCTTCAGCTGGAACGCGATCCTCGTGCTGGCGATGGTGCCGATGGTGCACTCGGGCTGCGGCCTGAACTTCGGCCTTCCGCTCGGCATCATCTCGGGGCTGCTCGGCGCGACGCTGTCGATCGAATTCGGCTTTACCGGCGCGCTGAGCTTTGTCATGGCCATCGCGATCGCGACCCCGTTTGCGCTGGTCTTCGGCGCGGGGTATGGCTGGCTGCTGAACAAGATTAAGGGCGGCGAGATGATGGTCGCCACCTATGTCGGATTCTCGTCTGTCTCCCTCATGTGTATGGCGTGGCTGCTGCTGCCCTACCACAGCCCCACGATGGTGTGGGGGTTGTCGGGCGTCGGTCTTCGTACCACGATCTCGCTGGAGGGCTTCTACGACAAGGTGCTCGCGAACTTCCTGCGAATTCATATCGGAAAGCTGTCGATCCCGACGGGTTCGCTGCTGCTCTTTGCGCTGCTGGCATTCGGGTTGTGGGCGTTTTTCCACACCAAAACCGGCACCGCGATGACGGCGGTCGGCTCCAACCCGGCTTATGCCAGAGCCGCCGGTGTCAACAACAATAAAATCCGGCTGCTGTCGGTCGTCATGTCCACATGGCTTGCAGCGATCGGCATTCTGGTCTACGAGCAGGGCTTCGGCTTTATCCAGCTGTACACGGCGCCGTTCTACATGGCGCTGCCCGCGGTGTCGGCGATCTTAATCGGCGGCGCCTCGGTCAACAAGGCGTCGATCGTCAACGTCATTCTCGGAACCTTCCTGTTTCAGGGGATGGTCACGATGACGCCGACGGTCATGAACAGCTTAATCCACATGGACATGAGCGAGACCATCCGCATCATCGTCTCCCAGGGCATGATTCTTTACGCGCTGACCAGAAAGACGGAGGGATCGAGATGAGCAGTAAATACAGCCGAAAGATCACCGGCGAAAAAAGCCTCGCCAATTTTCTGGGCAACAACACCGTGCCGATCATGTTCATCATCATCTGTGCCGTGTTTATACCGCTCTCCGGCTTCTCCCCCGGCTATCTGCTGGACGAGGTCATCACCCGCATGGGCAGAAACATCTTCCTGATTCTCAGCTTGCTGATCCCGATCATGGCGGGCATGGGGCTCAACTTCGGCATGACGCTCGGCGCGATGGCCGGTCAGATCGCGCTGATCTTTGTCGCGGACTGGCAGATCTGGGGCATACCGGGCGTTATTCTGGCCATGATTATCTCGGTGCCGCTCTCGGCGCTGCTCGGCCTTCTGTGCGGAAAGATTCTGAATCAGGCCAAGGGCAGAGAGATGATCACGAGCTTGATTATCGCGCTCTTTATGAACGGCGTATACCAACTGATCGTGCTCTTCATGATGGGGCCGATCATCCCGATCAAACACGGTTCCATTCTGCTGCCGAGAGGGTACGGCGTCCGCAACACGGTCAGCCTGCTGAAGATGCGGCAGTCCGTCGACAACCTGCTGGCGATCCGCATCAGCGGCGTCAAGATTCCGGTTCTGACCTTTATCATCATCGGGCTGCTGTGCCTGTTCATCATCTGGTTCAAAAGAACCAAACTGGGGCAGGACATGCGGGCGGTCGGGCAGGACATGGATGTCGCGCGCGACGCCGGCATCAATGTGGATAAAACTAGAATCATCTCGATTGTCCTGTCCACGGTGTTCGCCGGGCTGGGCATGATCATCTACCTGCAGAACATCGGAAACATCTCGACGTACTCCTCCCACTCGCAGATCGGCATGTTTTGCATCGCGGCGCTGTTGATCGGCGGCGCGTCGGTCGAGCGGGCGTCGATCGGCAACGTCTTTCTCGGCGTCATTTTGTTCCACACGATGTTCATTGTGGCGCCGATGGCCGGCGCAAAAATCACGGGGGATTCCATGATCGGCGAGTATTTCCGCGTGTTTATCTCCTATGGTGTTATCACGATTGCGCTGATTATGTACGAGACCAAAAAACGCAGAGCGGGCACCCGAAGGGGTCAGTTGCTGGAGTTGGCGCAAAGGCAGGAGGATTCAAAATGAGCAAGAAGCGCCAGATTCTGTTCAGTGCCGGTGCGATATTGCTGCTGCTGATTTTCGCGGGCGCGATGCTGATTGTCGGCAGAGGGCACACCGTGTATGTGGACAGCAAATCGATGGACTACGAGGGCCAAAAATACACCCCGCCCTACAAGGTTGTCGTCTACGTCAACGGCGAGCAGATCGCCAAACTCTACGACAAGGAGCGAGGCATGTCGACCTGCATCGGGCAGAACTTTACCATGACGCTCGAGATCACCGACGTCCAGGGCGGCGCCGAGAAGACGGCGACCTACAACGTCCGCCTGCCGTACAACATGGACGGCGTCACCATCAATCTGCCGGGTCTGCTGGCGGGTCTCCCCGAGGAGGCGTACATCGCCGAGTTCATCATCATTCCCACCGAGCCCGCGGACGAGGAGGTCGTCACCGACGAATTCGACCTGCCGGACGACGAGTTGGAGGACGCGGGGTAAGACAAGCGTATTACAAAAAAGCCGCGACCCGCATTGAACGGGCCCGCGGCTTTTCTTTGTGGTATAATAGCTGTATTAAGCACCCGCGGCAGAAAAGCCGAGCCATCCACATTCCGACATTTATAAAGAACCGAAACAGGAGGAAACAAAATGGGTATTCGAATCGGCGTACAGCTCTACACATTGCGGAAGTTTCTGAAAAAGACGGAGAACTTCGACGCGGTATTCGCGCGCGTGGCGGCGATGGGGGCGGACAGCGTGCAGGTATCCGGAACCTGCGCGTTCGACAGCGGCATGATGCGCGATCTCTCCCAAAAATACAATCTGCCCGTCTGTGTGACGCATTCCCCGGTCTCGCGCATCGAGAACGACCTCGACCGGCTGGCGGAGGAGCATCTGGATTTCGGCTGCCCCGAGATCGGCATCGGCATGATGCCGCTGAGGAATATCCGCGAAAAGATGGACGGCGCCAAGCGCTTCACCGAGTTTCTGAACGTCACCGCGGCGAAATTGAAACCGTACAACCTGAAGATCGCCTACCACAACCACAGCTTCGAGATGAAGCGGTACGACGGCACGCGCGTCCTCGACTACATGCTGGACAACACCGGCGACAACGTGCGCTTTATCCCGGACACCTACTGGATCAAGGTCGGCGGCGCCGACCCCGCCGCGTACCTTCAGCGCATGGGTGGGCGCGTCGACGTGTTACACCTCAAGGATTACCGCAAAGGTCGGCTATTTGCGCAGATGTGCGCGCTCGGCGCCGGCACGTTCGACTTCAAGGAGATCCTCACGGTGGCGGAGGCGGGCGGCGCGACCGACGCGGTCATCGAGCTCGACTACGCCAAGGACCCGTACGCCGCGCTGACGCAGTCCATTGCGCATCTGCGCGGGCTGGGATTTTAGCGCGACACGGATCGCGCCGAAGGATGTATAGTACAAAACGATTATAGAAGAGGGGTACACAACATGAGCAAAGTACGTTACGGAATCGTCGGTATCGGGCGCATGGGTTCCACCCACGCCAAAAAGCTGCTGAAGGGGCTCGATAAAAACGCCACGCTGACCGCGGTCAGCGACACCGGCGCCGACCGCCGCGACTGGGCCGCCAAGGAGCTGAAAGGGGTCGCGGTCTACGACGACTACAACCAACTGCTGGCCGACCCGAACGTCGACGTCGTGGTGGTGTCGACGCCCCACTACGACCACCCCGTCATCGGCGTCGCGGCGCTCAAAGCGGGCAAACACCTGCTGATCGAGAAACCCGCGGGCGTCTACACCAAGGCGGTGCGCGAACTGATCGCCGAGTCCGAGAAGCACCCGAGTCAGGTGTTCGGCATCATGCTCAACCAGCGAACCAACCCGCTCTACCGCGCGGCCAGGACGATCATCGAGAACGGGGAGCTGGGCGAACTCAAGCGCGTCAACTGGATCATCACGAACTGGTACCGGCCGCAGGCGTACTACGACCTCGGCGGCTGGCGCGGAACCTGGGCCGGCGAAGGCGGCGGCGTGCTGATGAATCAGGCGCCCCACCAGCTGGATCTGTTCCAGTGGCTCGGCGGCATGCCGGTCAGTATCCGCGCCAACTGTGTGGTCGGCGTCGGGCGCAAGATCAATGTCGAGAACGACGTGACGATTATCGCGCGGTACGCGAACGGCGCGAGCGGGGTGTTTGTCTCGTCGACCCACGACGCGCCGGGCTCCAATCGCCTCGAGATCGACGGAACGGGCGGGCGGCTGGTCATCGAGCAGAACGGCCTGACCGAGAAGATGACATTCGACAAATTGCCGTCGCTCGAAACCGAGCTGAACGCCAAGGTCACCAGCCCCATGCCGTTTATCCGCGCCAAAAAGACAACCAAGCGCACCGGCGCGCTCAGCAACGCGTTGGTGCTGGGGGTCGTCGGTCAGCACATGGGGATTTTCCGCAATTTCTCCCGCGCGGTGCTGTTCGGCGAGCCGCTCATCGCGCCGGGCGCGGACGGCATCAAGGGTCTGACGATCGCCAACGCCGCCTACCTGTCGAGCTGGCTCGGCAGCGACGTCGACATCCCGTTCGACGAGGATCTCTACAAGCGCGAACTCGACAAGCGTATCGCCGAGGAAGCGGCGTCGGGCGTCAAGAAGTAGCCGGTTCCGCGGCGGAAGCCGCCGGCAGCGCCGTTTGATTACCGGGCAGCGGCATCGGCCACAGCGGTCGGCGCCGTTGCCCTTTTCGTTTGGAATCCCGAATCGCGAAAAACCGCGAAATCTGCGAAAAATTCTGCATTACTTGCAAAAGAACCACCGCTAAGGTAGAATCAATTTTAATAAATAGTAGAAAAACTATTATAATTTGTCGATATATCATTTAAGTGCGTCCATTTGAAAAAATGCGGCGCAGTAATTGTGCGTGGCCGATTCTTTGCAAAGCGCCGGGAGGCTAACCGATGTACGACGTGCTGACCAACATCCTGAACAACCTGAACGCACTCATCTATGTCTCCGACATGGAGACCGATGAGGTGCTGTTTATCAACGATAAGATGAAGCAGACCTTCGACATCGGGGACGAAGCGGTCGGGCAAACCTGTTGGAGGGTCTTTCAGGACGGTTTTACCGAGCGCTGTTCCTTTTGCCCGAATAACCGGCTCCAAAAGGAACCGGACGCCCATGTCGAGTGGCAGGAGCACAACACCGTCACCGGCCGGTACTACAAGAACGTCGACAGTATCATCGAGTGGACGAACGGCAGAAAAGTACACCTGCAGCACTCGACGGATATCACCGATATGCTGATGGCGCAGTGGGAGACGAGCGAAGTCAAGGACCGCCTGCAGCTTGCGCTGTCCGCCTCGCAGACCGGCGTCTGGGAGGTGGATCTGAAGTCCGGCGATCTGACCTACGACGAGCGGTGCGGCGCGCTGCTGGACATCCAATCCCGCGATGGAAAAATAAACCTGAAGGAAATGGCCGGGGTCGGGGACGAGAGCTTGTCCGTGACCGCGATCAGCGGGATCGACACCATCCAGTGGCTGCTGAACTACAGCGCGCGCGACGACGGCAAGGCGCAGGACTTTGTGGTCCGCTCGAACGACGGCAAGATCACATACGTCCGCAGCTACGGCAAATCGATCACGGACGAGAAGGGCGACGTCGTCCGCATCGTCGGAATGTGCATGGACATCACCCAGAGCGTGCTGATGGAAAACGAGCTGAAAGCGGCGAAAACCGCGGCGGAGAAAGCGGGAAGACAGGAAGCGGACGAGCGCACTCAGGTTATGCTCGACGCCACACCGCTGGCCGCGTCGTTCTGGGACGCCGAGGGCAATATGCTGGACTGCAACATGGAGGCGGTGCGCCTGTTCGGGTTGCAGGAAAAAGCCGACTACATGGAGCATTTTTACGAGCTGAACCCCGAGTATCAGGAGGACGGCATGCTCACCGCCGACAAGACTGCGATCGAGATCGGCGCCGCGTTCGAGACCGGTTACCGCCGGTTTGACTGGATGTACCGAATGCTGGACGGCACCCCGCTGCCGGTGGAAACGACGCTCGTCCGCGTGATGCTGCGGGGAGAACCGCGCCTTGCGGCCTACTCCCGGGATCTGCGCGAGATCCGCGCGATCGAGAAGCAGAAGCGCGAGGCCGAGGAACACAGCGTCAACATGGAGATTCAGGCCAAGTTCGCGCTCGCCGAATCCAAGGCAAAGAGCCAGTTCCTCTCCAACATGTCCCACGAGATCCGGACGCCGATGAACGCGATTCTCGGAATGGCGGAGCTGCTGTCCTACGAGGGATTAAGCAAGCGGCAGATCGCCTACGTCAACGATATCCGGACATCGGCGACCTCCCTGCTCGGCATCATCAACGACATTCTGGACTTCTCGAAGATCGAGACCGGCAAGTTCCAGCTGATTCCGGTGCATTTCGATTTCAGGCAGATGCTGAACAATCTGCGCTCGATGTTTGTCTTTGCGACCAAGGGCAAAAACATCTCGTTCGAGCTGAAAGAGATCGGCGATATTCCGCCCTGTCTGTATGGTGACGACATCCGCATGCGGCAGGCGCTGGTCAATGTGCTCGGCAACGCGGTGAAGTTCACGAAGCAGGGCGGCGTAGTGTTCACCGTCCGCGCGGAAGACGAATCGCTCTGTTTTGACATCGCCGACACCGGCATGGGCATGAAGGCCGAGGACATTCCCGTCGTCTTTCAGGAGTTCTCGCAGCTCGATATGGAAAACAACCGCATGATCGCGGGCACGGGTCTCGGGCTCTCCATCACGAAACAGCTGATTGATTTGATGGAGGGCAGCATCTGGGTCGAGAGCGAGTATGGCAAGGGAACGATCTTCCACATCCGCATTCCGCTGGTGCCCGGCGACGAGACGCTGATCGAGGGCTCGACGGACAGCTTTATGCGCGTGCATGCGCCCGAAGCGAACGTGCTGGTCGTCGACGACAACGAGGTGAACCTGAACGTCGCGTCCGGCCTGCTGCGCCTGTCGAAGATCACCTGCGACACGGCCTCGAGCGGGCAGGAAGCGATCGACAAAATCGCGGCGAAAAAATACGACATCGTGTTTATGGACCACATGATGCCGGAGATGGACGGCGTGGAGACCACCCGGATTCTGCGCAAGACTTACGATTTGAACAAACTCATCATTGTCGCACTGACCGCCAACGCGGTAGAGGGCGTCCGCGAGACACTGCTTGAAGCGAAGATGAACGACTACATCTCCAAGCCGATCGACACGGTGCAGCTGAACCGCATTTTAAAGGAGTGGCTGCCGGAGGACAAAGTGCAGATCTCGATGGAGGGCGCCGACGGGCAGAAAGAGGCGTACTCGCCGCTGCTGACGCAGGTGATGGCCATCAAAGGGGTCGACGTCCCGCTGGGGCTCGAGCGAATCGGCGGGATGCAGGACGTCTACGAGACATCGCTCGGCATTCTGACGCGGCGGCTGCCCGAGGTCAAAACGCGGCTGCAATCATTTTTGGCTGCCAACGACCTGAAGGGATTCTCGATCGAGGTGCACGGCCTGAAGGGATCGCTGAACAACATCGGCGCGACCAGGATGGCGGACAAGGCCGAGGCGCTTGAGCTGAAATCCAAGGACGGGAACGGCGCGTTCTGTGAGATCCACCTGCCCGACCTGATCGCGGACATCGACGCGCTGCACGGCAGGCTGGCCGCGATTCTCGACCGGAACAAACCGGAGCAGACCTTCGCCGCCACCGGCGACCGCGACGTGCTGGCGCAACAGCTCGCGCAGGTCCGGGAACTGCTCGACGCGTTCGAGAGCGACGAGGCCGCTGAGAAGCTCGGGGAGATCCGGCGGTACGATTTCGGGGAAGCGACAAACGACGCGCTGGAGAAGATCGCGCAGCGCATCGAGGAATTTGCATACGACGAAGCGATAGAAATGATCGATCAGATCGGATAAACAGAAAGAGAGGGGTACAGAGGGATGGCTACTGCAACTCGCACCTACCGGATGCGCGCTTTGATGGATTTCACGGAGATCGACGCCTTCTCCGCGCTGAAAAACGCGGGATCCAAGAGTCAGTATTTCGGGCTGCTGTCCGAGTTCACAGATTCTGCGCCGCCGCTGCTGAAACGGCTGCGACTGCCGGACAACCCGAGCGACACGAGGGATTATTTCGACGCGATCGACAAGTTGCAGCTGCGGCTGCTGGCGATCGGGGCGTCCGCGATGATGTACGAGGCGGAGAAGGCCGCCGAGTACGCGCGAAACGAGGACAGCAAGGAGTGCGCGTCCGTCACCAATGGGTTAATCGCGAAGGTCGAGGCGCTCTGCGCCCGCATCGCCGAGGTCGAGATCCCCGGCGGGGAGGCGCCGGAAGCGGCGCCCGCCCCCGCAAGAACCGCCGCCCCCGCTGCCCGGCTGGTTGAGCGCGGCGCAATCAAGGCGGTCGCGAAATCCGAGCCCTTCGAGAAACTGGCGCTGCTGACCGAGAACTTCGAGATCGACGAGGCGATTGTGATGCTGCAATCGATCATGAGATTCAGCTACGGCGACACGATCGACCCGAAACTGCAGGGCATCATGCGGCATCTCGAGAACTACGATTACGACGCGTCCGCCGCCCGTATCCACGAGGTCATCGACACCATCGCCGCGACGGAGCGGGGCGCGGCGAAAGCCGAGAAAAAGAAAATTCTCGCGATCGACGACATGCCCGACGTGCTGAACACCGTGAAATCGGTGCTGAAAGACCGATACACGGTCTACGGCGTCGCGAACCACATGGCCGCGCTGAAATTCCTGACAAGCAACTCGGCCGATCTGATTCTGCTCGACATCGAGATGCCGGACATGAACGGGTTCGCGCTGCTGAGCGTCATCCGCAAGATCGAGGCCTACCAAAAGACGCCGGTGCTGTTCCTGACCGGCAGCGTCAGCGTCGAGAACATCAAGAAGGCCGTCGACGCGGGCGGCAACGATTTCATCCGGAAACCTGTCGACGTGGGCATCCTGCTGGCCAAAATTCAGAGCCATATCGGCGTATAACGGCGATTCGCACAAGCATCATAAAAACCCCGAGGAGCCTCGGGGTTTTGTTATGCTTTTTCGGTGACGCGACGATCTCCATGTGGTCGAGAATGGCGTCGAAGCGCCGCAGGACAGTGGGTTCGCCGCGAGCGTGCCGCCCGAAAACGCCTTTTTTCCGCCGCCGTCGAGGCCCGCGCCGAGGAACTTCATGTATTCGCGCTTGCCGCCGGGGCCGCCCGCGCCGGGATAGCCGCCGCCCATGACCTTTCCGAGGACGGTCAGACAGGGGGGCGCCGAAGCAGCCCTGCGCGCCGCCGTTGTCTTTCGGCGCTGTTTCGCGTACAATGGGGAAAACGGACGGCGGCTGCTCGTCCGAAAGAGGAGGTGCGCGATGACGGAACCCTTACAGTTCGCGGACGAAGACGCGTTCCGAAGCTGGCTTGCGGCGAACGGGGCGACAAGCGGCGGCGTGTGGCTGCTGTTCGGCAAGGCGGGCGGTCCCGCGACGCTGTCGGCGGGTGCGGCGCTCGAGGCGGCGCTCTGTTACGGCTGGATCGACGGGCAGATGAAACAGCTGGACGACAAAACCTACATCAAGTATTTCGCGCAGCGGCGGAAAGACAGCCCCTGGTCGGACAGGAACAAGGCGCTGGCCGAAAAGCTGACCGCGCAGGGGCGGATGACCGAGGCGGGCGCCGCGAAGATTGCGGAGGCGCGGCGCGACGGCCGGTGGGACAAGCCCAAGGCCTCGCACGTCACCGGGGATCAGATCGCTCAGATCGCTCAGATCCTGAAGCCGCACGAACCGGCGCACACGAACTTTCAGGCCATGTCGCCGTCCGTCCAAAGGACGTATGTCCGCGCCTATTTTGACGCCAAGACGGATGCGGGCAGGGAGAGCCGCCTGCGCTGGATGATCGACCGGCTGAACCAAAACCTCAAGCCGATGTGAGCGCCGCGGTTTTCCGCAGAGATTGCCAGAAACGAGAGACCCTGCGCCGTCAGACGGCGCAGGGTCTCTTTATGGTTGGGAATACGTCTATTTCTTGATTTCGTCGACGACTTCTTTCGCGGTCTCTTTGGCTTTTTTTGCGGTCGCTTTGGTTTCCTTCGCGAGCTCGGCGACTTCCTCTTTCGCCTCTTTCGCAAGCTCGGCGGCTTCCTCTTTCGCCTCTTTCGCGAGCTCGGCGGCTTCCTCTTTCGCCTCTTCGACGAAATCCGGCGCCTTGTCTTTCACGGTTCCGGCGGCCTTGGTCACCTTGCCGGCGACGTCGTTGTAGACGTCTTTCGCCGCCTGCGCGACGCCGACGATGGTGTCATTGAAATCGGTTTTGCCGTCGCCGTTCACGTCCTCGGCGGCGTTTTTCTTGTTCTCCTGATACTTCTCCGCAATCTTCATCGCGGCGACGGTTGCGCCCGCGGTAACGCCAATGCCCAGTAATCTCTTAATAAATCCCATCGTAGCACCTCTTTGGTATTATTCTTGTTGTTTCCTTGTAGTATTCATAATATAGCATAAAATATTAATGAATAAAAGAAAAAAGTTTGAACATGCGGTTTTTCGCGCGGGCTAGTCGACGTCGAAGTCCTCCGAACGGAAGGTTGCGTAGTAGCGGCCCCGCTCCGCCGTAAACCGCAGCACGCAGTAATCGGGGTCGGTGACGCCGCCCGGATAGTACCGGGTGTCGCCGTCCTGCCAGATCATCTCCTTACTTTCGGGGTCCTCGAGCACTTCCATCGTGCCGCGCAGCATGACGCCGCGAAAGAAGCGCTTGTCGCAGAAATAGAGGCAGGCCTTCGGGTTGTCGCGGTACTGGCGGACGCGCAGCGACGAGGTGTTGGTCGTGAAGTACAGCGTCTTGATGCCCTCACGCCGGCGGGGCGGCAGCATCGCCTTGGTGTTCGGGAAGCCGTCGCTGTCGACGGAACTGATAAAGGAGAGGCTCTGTTTGTCGATCAGGTTGCCGACCGTCTCCGCCGGATTTCGCATCATCGCACGATCCTCCATTTTAGCTTGTTAGTTGCATTCTAGCACAGCGACGCGGCGCTGTCGAGAAAGGATGGCCTTACCACCTTCCAGCAGCGCGAAGAAAAGAATGCAGCAATTCATTCTCCATCTGGAGCCGCTTGTTTTCATATTTGTATTCCTGCAAGCTTACGGCAGCCCTTCGACCGCGTGTTTGGGCGACAGGTCCGCTTTCTCCCGGGCAGTTCTCCATTTGTATCGGTTCCTTCGTCATCCCCAGCGCATCCGATATTACTTGCTGTGTTTTTCCCGTCCTTCGCATTTCCTGTATGCTTTCCGCATACTTCTCTACGTTCGTCCCTTGTCGCTTCTATTTTCTCGCGACTGGGGGTGCAATTGTCCGTTTGGGGGGATTCAGTTCAAATCCGCAGGTGTTTTTGTTCGCCGCCGCTCGCGAAGATGAAAACTTTTCGCAGCGGTCGACAAGCGTTTTTCTCTGTGATAAACTAGAATTGTTGAACTGAAATCTGGATTTCTTTGGGAGAGCTGCATGAAAACACTGTACAACGGAAAGACAAAAGAAGTTTTGCTCGACGAAAACGACAACGCCGTCTACCTCCTGTTTAAGGACGACGCGACCGGCGAGGACGGCGTCTTTGATCCCGGCTCCAACACCGTCGGCGGCAGCGTCAGCGGCAAGGGAAAGACGGGGCTGATCATCTCGCGGTATTTTTTTGAAAAGATGGCGGAGAACGGCATTCCGACCCATTATCTGGACGCCGACATTGAGAAGGGCCTGATGAAGGTGCGCAAATTGACGGTGCCGAAACTGGAGTTTGTGCTGCGCTACTTCACCGCCGGCAGCATGTGCCGCAGGTTTACCCTCGCGGAGGGGATCCCGTTTGACCCGCCGTATCTCGAGGTGACACTGAAGGACGACGCGCAGGGCGATCCGCTCATCAGCGAGCGGCTCTGCATCCTAAAGGGGCTGCTGTCGCCCGGACAGTACGACGAGGCGCTCGACATCCTCGTGCGGGTCGGCGCGGTGCTGAAACAGGAACTGGCGAAACTGGCGCTGACGCTCATCGATTTCAAAATCGAGATCGGCTTCGACGAGACCGGAAAGATGTATGTGGTCGACGAGATCACGCCCGACATCTGGCGCGCACGCGACGAAAACGGCGTTATTCCGAACCAGATCGACGGCGCGAAAATGATTCTGGAAAAGATCCGGTAGACGGAGTCCGAAACCGAAAAACGCGATGAGGGAGAGAGTCCATGTTGCCACCGCTGGTCTACTGGGGCGGATATCTGGCTTTGATCGCAGCGCAGATCTTTCTGGCGACGCGCAAACACAAGTTGCTGGGGTGGATTGTTCCGGCGCTGACGTTTCTGGGCTGCGTCGCTGTCGCCATCGCGTCTGCGGTGCTGTACGACGAGACGCAGACGAGCTTTCCGCTGTACGGCGCGGTTCTGATCAGCGTCTACGCCTATGTCGGCCCGCTGCTGTTGTTCATCGCGATCTACTTTATCTGCCGTTTCGCGCTGAAACGGCGCAACGAGAACAAATAGAAAAGCGGCGGGATTGCTCCCGCCGCTTTTTCGTCCGGACATTTATGCCGAACTGTGCAAACAGACAGAGACAGGAGAAAGCCACAGACCCGCGCTTTCTGGTCGACGGCCGTCTCTTCCGCCTGCGGGGTGTGGGATTTACCCCACTTCTATTTGGGCGGGAGGGCGGGTGACCGAGCCCGTCGGCCTGTCGGGTTGCAGACGGAAAGCGATTCAAACCCGATAACAGCGACGCGGCGGGATTGCTCCCGCCGCGTTTACGTTTTTGCAAATCCTGAACCACCGCGCGGTCGTTGCCACGCCGCTACTTGTAGCTGCGGGAGAGCTGCGCCTCGCCCTCCGCGCGGGAGACGGTGCCGTTGTTGATGTTCGCCATCACCTGAATATCGCTGCTCTTGAACCGGCACATAAATAACAGCGGCAGCCCGACAATCAGTCCCGCGACCGGCAGCAGCGACGCCCACCCGAACAGTTTGTCGAGCAGCGCGGGGGAGAAATCGGCGGCGGTGGCGTCGTACTTGATGAAGCCCAGCACCAATGCGCCGAGCGCGGCGGCGGTGGCGGCGACGAACTTGTTGGCGAAACTCTGAACCGCGATGGTGATGCCCTCTTTGCGCATGCCGGTCACGTAGTTGCCGTACTCGACAAAATCCGGCCCGAACGAGAACAGCAGCATGGTCGCGGCGAGCGCGGCGACGCTTTTCAGCACCCAGAAAATGCCGTAGATCAGCACGCTCTTGTACCCGCCGAAATACTGCCCGAGACCGGCGGCGATGAGCACAAAGACAAAGAACTTGAAGATGGTCAGCCGGTCCACCTTTTTCGCGATGACCGGAATCAGCAGATAGACCAGAATCAGCAGCGGAACGGCGTACAATGTGTAGGTGCCGGTCAGACCGAGATCGCCGAGGCAGTGGGCGAGGACGTGGCTGCCCAGCGGGATGTTGAACATGCCGAAGATGCAGATAAAGCCGTAGTAGTACAGCATCGGCTTGTTGCGGATGATATACTCCCAGATGTCCTTAAACTTGTACTTCTCCTCCGCGACGATGTTCTCGCGGTTGCGCTCCTTCGCGACCAGCGGCAGCGCGAGCATCGTGACCAGCGAGATGACGCCGAGCAGAATGCCCGCCGTCCGGTACCCGATCTCGTTCAGTTTCGGCACGATGCCGACGTTGACAATCAGCGTGGTGACGATGCCCAAAATGCTGGAGTAGCCGAGCAGGCTGGTGCGCTCGTTGACGTTGCCGGTCATGGCGGACAGAATCGAGTAGAACGGGACGTCGGACAGCGTGAAGGCAAAATCCCAGACAAAGTAGGTCAGCACAACCAACGCGATGCGCCAGCCGATCGCGATGTCCGGCGAGATGATAAAGACCAGTATCGTCGTGACCGGAACCAATAGCGCGCCGAGGAGCAGCCACGGCTTGAACTTGCCGCGCTTGGGGTTCATGCGGTCGACGATAATGCCGAAAAGCGGGTCGTTGACGGCGTCCCATGCCTTCGAAATCAACAAAATCGCCGAGACGGCAAAAGCCGGCAGCAGCAGTTTGTCGGTGTAGAACAGCATCAGGTAGCCCGAGATAAACGTGAACGAGACGCCTTTGCCCAATCCGTAGAGCGGAAACGCGATGCGCTCGCCGATTGTTGTCTGGAAGTTGCGCTTGTTTTTCATGGCAGCCGATTCCTCCGCGATCTTTTTTTATGGTTGCAACACGGAAAAGAGAGACAGGCACAGCGCCTGTCTCTCTTTGTCAGATGAGATCAGTTGTAATCATGCGTGAAGCCGGCGGCGGCCTCCTCGTGGGTGATCTCGCCCTTGTTGGCGCGCATCATCAGCTTGACGTCGGGGGTGTAGAGCTTGTAGCCGTAGGTAATCAGCAGCAGCGCCGCGACCGCGGAGATAACCGGGATGATGGTGCCGAGCTTCCAGATCCAAGCGATCGTCTCGGGGGTCTGCACCGCGCCCTCGCCCTCGACAAAGCCGACCAGGCCCAGCACGAACATGCCGATTGCGCCCGAGAGCGCGGCGGTCAGCTTTGCGGTAAAGGTCTGGATCGAAAACGCGACGCCCTGCGCGCGCTCACCCGAGATGAAGTGGCCGTACTCGGCGCAGTCGGCGGTGAACATGATCTGCGTTACGACAAATACGCCGGAGAACAGGCCTTTCAGCGCGGCCAGCCCGAGGTAGATGTAGGGGTTGCTGTACCCCGCGAAATACGTGACGACGCTCAAGACGATCGAGATGATCAGCGAGATGATGAACAGCGAGCGCTTGTCGTATTTCTTCAGCAGCTGCTGGGTGATCGCGATCGAGATGAGCATGGGCAGCGCAGCGGCCAGCGAAACAAGGGCGATCCACTGCTGTCCGCCGAGACAGTAGATGGCGAGATAGTTCGCGACGGTGGCGGCGGTGTTGGTCAGC
>JAVBVJ010000070.1:0-7998 GCA_031554355.1 Oscillospiraceae bacterium | reverse complement strand
ATCTCGATCAATTCTTTCTTCATGACATCGACCAGACCGAGGTCGCTGTACTTTGCGTTGGGGATGACGGGCAGCGCCAGCGTCGTGATGCGCATCCTCGGGTTTTTCTGCGGCATGCCGCACGACCAGAGCGCCTCTTTGAACTGCTGAATCATGCCCGCGACGTCGCGGCAGCTTTTGTCGGACATCAGCCCGGCGACGGGCAGCGGAATCAATGTGACATTCTCGCCGTCCGCGCAGCACATGCCGCCGCCGCACGCTACGAGCTCCCGGTAGGCGCGGTAAGCGTCCTGCGGGTCGCGGTAGACGATGCAGAGGTTGTGGCAGTCGTGGGAGACGGTCGAGGCGTTCGCGCCTTTTTTTAGGCCGAAATTCTGAATCAGGCCGCGCGCAATGTTCGGCTTGCCGTAGCGGTTGATGACGATGACATAAGCGAGATCGGAGTTGCCCGAGATATCGACAACGCCGCTTTGCATCGGCAGTTCCATCGGCACGCTGTCGGCCAGCAGCACCAGATCGGAGGCGTAGCTCAGCACATTCATCCTGACGGAGGCCGCGGCGCTGTCCGGCGCTTTGAGCAGGAAGTCTTCCGGCGTCAGCGCGCGGGCGATGTTCATCGACGTCGGCTGTTCGCAGGCGTAGGGGGTGTCGTCGATGTCCGCGAGCAGCACGCCATCCTTCGCGACAACTTTCCCGCCGAAAAAGACGGTGTTGACGGCGAAATCGACGAGGTCGTCGACCAGCAACATGTCCGCGGTGTAGCCCGGCGCGACGGCGCCGATGTTCTCGAGCCGCGCGGCGCGCGCGGGGTTCAGCGTGCAGCAGCGGACCGCGTCGACGGCGTTGAAGCCGTTCTTCACGGCGATGCGCAGCGAGTCGTTGAGGTGGCCCAGCGCGATGATGTCGTCGGCCTCCTTGTCGTCGGTGCAGAAACAGAGACGGTCGAAGTACCGCATATCCTTGACGGCATCGAGAATCGCGATCAGATCCTGCGAGATCGAGCTCTGGCGCGCGTCGACAAACAGTCCCGCGCGGATTTTCTTGGCGCCGTCCTCGCCGACCCGCGTCTCGTGGCAGGTTTCGGGGCCGCCGATGATGTACGCCGAGATCAGGCGGGGGTCCGAGGCGGGGATGTGGCCCTGCAGATACAGCCCGGCGTCCCGCGCGGACTGAATAATCGACGCCATGCGCTCGTCGGTGAGCGCGACGCCGACGAAATCCATGACCTCAGCGAGCCCGACGGTGCGCGGCAGTTTTGCGAGCCGCGTGACGGTGTCCGCGTCAAATTCCGCGCCGGCGCACTCGAGCCCCGGTACCGAGGGGACGCAGGACGGGATGTCGATTAATTGGCGCATCGGCAGCCCCTCGCTGGATTCGACCATGTAGCGGACGCCCTCTTCGCCGAGCACATTGCCGATCTCGTGCGGGTCGGTGATGACCGTCGTGGTGCCGTGGGGCGCGACGGCGCGGGCGTAGTTGCGCGGGGTACACATCGAGCTCTCGATGTGGGTGTGGGAGTCGATCAGGCCCGGAATCAGGAACCGGTTGCCGCCGTCGAGGATCTCGTTCGTCAGGGCGGCGTCGGCCTTTTGACAAAAATGGTCCACGTGGCAGACGAAACCGTCGTACACGTAGACTACCGCCGGATAGATCTCTCCGGAAAAGACGTTGAGGTATTGGATCTGTTCAATGGCAAAGTCGCTTTTTTGTGTTCCCATCGCGGCGCGCTGCAGCGCGGCAAGGTCATTCGGAACAACTCTCATCGGGGTTCACATCCTTTCACTCGTATGTAAAATATGTCCATCTATTTTCCCTATTCTAATGAAAACGGCGTCGAAAATCAAGGCGAAAAGTAAAAAAAAGACTGCGCCGTCGGCGCAGTCGGATCTTACTTTTCGGACAGGGCGCGGTCGAGCCAGATGCAGCCGATGTCCAGGGCGTTGTACAGCCCGGTTTTATCGCTCTCCTTGATGATGCGCGCCTTGGCGTTCAGCGACGGGTCGTTGGAGAGCAGTTGAACATGAACCTTGGCGGCGATCGATTCTCCGTTCTTTTCCTCGGAGGAAAGAATCTGTAAAAAGATGACATGGGAGTCGGTCGGGTTTCCGTAATAGAGCTCGTTGTTGTTGCGGACCAACGGACGTCCCTTGTATTGCAGTGTTTCGGCCATGCGGTCTCCTTTCTAGTTGTCTTGCGGATTGATAAAAGCGCGGACCATGGCCTGGAGCATATCGTCACGGTCGATCTTGCTGATGAGCGAGCGGGCGTTGCGGTTGGTGGTGATGTAGGTCGGGTCCTCGGACAGGATATAACCGACAATCTGGTTGATGGGGTTGTAGCCCTTTTCCTGCATCGCCAGATACACCTCAGTCAGGGTCTGTTTGATCTCGCTGTCCCGGTCGGTCGGCAGCTGAAATATCATGGTCGGGTCGTTCGTGTGATCCATTTTCCCGCTCCTTTCAGGGTACTTGTTTAGAATATACACCATTCCGGTGTTTTATACAAGATGCCGCGGATTACGAACGCAGCGTGATACCGACGGATTGCAGCAGCTGCAATGTGCGCTGAACGGCCTCGTCGGCATCGGCGTCCTGTAGCGTTTTTTGCGCGCCCCGCAGCACGATGGCGTAGGCGATGCTCTTTTTGCCGGCCGGAATCTTGTCGCCGGTGTAGACGTCGAAGACATCGAGCGACTCGAGCAGTTCGCCGCAGCCCTCGCGGATACAGCTCTCGACGGCGGAGGAGGGAACCTCGATATCGCAGACCAGCGCGAGGTCGCGTGAGATGGCGGGGTATTTCGGCAGCGGCTTAAACTGGACGGGTTCGCCGCGCAGCGCGTAGAGTTCGTCGATGTCGATCTCGGCGAGATAGACGCGCTCCTTGATGCCGTAGTTTTCGCTGACGGGCGGCAGGATCTCCCCGAACGTTGCGAAGACTTTTTCGCCGACAGCGAGGGTGGCGACGCGTCCGCTGTGGAACGAGGGGGTTGTCGCGGCCGGTTTTGCGGTCAATGCTCCGAGGCCGAAGCGCGCGGCGATCTTTTCGAGGTAGCCCTTAAGCGTGAAGAAATCACAGCTGCCGTACGCGCCGATCATCAGCTTTTTGGATTCCGTCGGCAGTTCGCTGTCGGTCGGGGCGTACACGACCGCGGTCTCGAAGAATCCGACGGCCGGAATGCGCGCCGCGTAGTTGTGGGCCAGCGTCTCCATCATACCGGGGATCGCGGTTGTGCGCATCATCGCGTTTTCCTCGCCCATCGGGTTTTGAATCAGCACCGCTTTGCGCAGCGGGTTTTTGTCGGGAATCAGGATGCGGTCGAGATCCATCGCGCCCATGAACGAGGTGGTCGTCGTCTCGTACAGGCCGAGACTCAGCAACAGCGAGACGAGCTCGCGCTGGAAGCGCTGGCGCTCGGTCGGGCGCGCCGTCGCGGAACCTGACATCAGCGAGAGCGGGATACGGTCGTAGCCGTAGAACCGCGCCACCTCCTCGGCGAGGTCGGCGAACGTGGCGATGTCTCCGCGAAACGTCGGCGGCGTTACGTTGAAGTCGCCGTCGACCTTGCAGCCGAGACTGGTCAATGTGTCGCGGACAAACACGGGTTCGATCGTGGTGCCAAGGAAGCTGTTCAGACGGTCGAGATCGAGCTTGATGACCGGCGGCTGCGCCATGCGTCCGCGCGCGTCCGCGACCCCTTTTACGATGTCGCCCGCGTTCAGCTTTTCGACCAGTTCGAGCGCGCGCATGATCGCGGGCTCGGTGTTGAAGGGATCCAGCTCCTTCTCGAAGCGGACCGACGACTCGGTGCGCATGCTAAGCGCGCGCGCCGTGGCGCGCACGTTTTTGCCGTTGAAGCAGGCCGACTCAAAGATGATCGCCGTAGTCTGATCGGTGATGCCGCTGAACTCGCCGCCCATCACACCGGCGATCGCCAGCGGTTTGGCCCTGTCGGCAATGACGGTCATATCGCTCGTCAGGGTGCGGGGGATGCCGTCGAGTGTGACAATCGTCTCGCCCTTGCGCGCCTGCCGCACAATGATACCGGCGTCCTGCACGTTCTTGTAGTCGAAGGCGTGCATGGGCTGGTTGTACTCGAGCATGACGTAGTTCGTGATGTCGACGATGTTGTTGATGGGACGCACGCCGCAGCGGCGCAGCCGCTCGCGCAGCCATTTTGGCGAGGGCTGGATGCGGACGTTCTCGACCACGGCACCGGTGTACCGCAGACAGTTCTGCGGGGTCTGATTCTCGACCTTGAGCGTGCTGTTGATGTCGCCGTGGAACTTGGTGACTTTGGGGCGCGGGAAGTTGAACGCTTCGCCGTAGGTGGCGGCCGCCTCCCGCGCAAGACCCGAGATGCTGTAGCAGTCGGGGCGGTTCGAGGTGATCTCGAACTCGAAAATCGTGTCGTCCAACCCGACGATTTCGGCGACATCACTGCCGATCGGAGTCTCGTAGGGCAGAATCATAATGCCGTTCTCGTCGCATTCCGGGAAATCGCTCGCGGTCAGCGACAGTTCGGCGAGAGAACACATCATGCCCTCACTGCGCACCCCGCGGATCTCGCCGGTCTGGATCGTCTTGCCGTTCGGCAGCATGCTGTTGTTGAGCGCGACCGGAACGATATCGCCCTCGCGCACATTCTGGGCGCCCGTGACGATCTGGACGATGTTTTTTCCGAGATACACCGAGCAGATCCACAATGTATCTGCGTCGGGATGGCGTTTTTTGGAGACGATCTTACCGCACACGACGTTGCGGATCGTCGTTTTCTCACTCTCGTAGCCCTCGACCTTGCTGCCCGACATCGTCATGCGATGCGCGAACTCGGCAGGGGTGGTGGCGATATTGGTGAAGGTCTGAATCCATTTTAACGGTGCTTTCATACCGGTACCTCCTAAAACTGGCTGAGAAAACGGAAATCGTTTTCAAACAGCAGCCGAACGTCGTCGATGCCGTAGCGCATCATGGTGAGGCGGTCGAGACCCATACCGAACGCGAAACCGGAGTAGACGGTGGGGTCGATGCCGCAGGCTTTCAGCACGTTGGGATGCACCATGCCGCAGCCGAGCAGCTCGATGTAGCCCTCGCCCTTACACAGCGCGCAGCCCTTGCCCTTGCATTTGAAGCAGGTGCCGTCCATCTCCGCCGAGGGCTCGGTGAACGGGAAGTGGTGGGGGCGGAAGCGGGTCTTGATGTCTTTTCCGTACAGTTTTTTCGCGAAGGCGTCGAGCGTGCCCTTGAGGTCCGCCATCGTGATGCCCCAGTCGACGACCAACCCCTCGATCTGGTGGAAGACGGGGGAGTGGGTGGCGTCGGGGGTGTCACAGCGGTAGACGCGGCCCGGCGCGATGACGCGGATCGGCGGTTTCTGGTTCAGCATCGTGCGGACCTGCACGGTCGAGGTCTGGGTGCGCAGCACGACGGAATCGTTGATGTAGAACGTGTCCTGCGGGTCCCGCGCGGGGTGTCCCTCCGGCGTGTTCAGCATATCGAAGTTGTAGCGCGCAAGCTCGATTTCCGGTCCCTCGGCGACGTCGAAGCCCATGCCGAGAAAGACCTCGACGGCCTCATCCAGCACGGTGTTGAGCGGGTGCCGGCGGCCGACGACCGGCTTCACGCCCGGAAGCGTCACGTCGATGACCTCGCGCGCCAGTTGTTCTTTCAATGCCCGCTCCGAGACCTCGGCGATGCGCGCCGAGATCAGCGCCTCGATAAGCTCGCGGGTCTCGTTCGCCATTTTGCCCATCGCGGGGCGCTCCTCCTCGGAGAGTTTGCCCATCGTCTTCAGAATATTGGTAAGATCTCCCTTTTTGCCCAGGAACTTGACCCGAAGCTCCTCGATCTCGGCGACGCTGGCCGCGGCGCTGATATCCCGGGTAGCCCGGTTCTGTATGCTGGTCAGTTGTTTTTTCATGGCTGCTCCTTTGTGCAAAAAATGACAAAATAAAATGCCCGTCTCAACCGATCTGGGACGAAGCAAAAACTCCGCGGTACCACCCGCATTCCGGCAAAAGCCGGCAACTCGTAGCCGATAACGTCGGCGAGCCGTCACGCCCTACTGTCGTTCAGGCGCGCCGCTTCCGGGCGAACTTCACTTGTTCCGATCACAAAACCGCTTTCAGCCGGGGCGGTTCTCTCTGGATGCTTCGGAAAAGGTACTTTTCCCGTTCAACGCGTTTACAATAATGTTTATTTATAATACCACTAGAATGCGGTTCTGGCAAGAGGTGTTTTTTCGACGGCGTTCGCGCGGGGCCGTCCGGCGTTTCCGTTTGGCATCTTTTCCCGCACAAGGTGAAATTTCGCCGCTGCGGCGCGGTTATTTTTGTTGAGAACCCGTTCCGGCTCTGGTATAATGGGGTCATAATGCGAGGTAGCGATATGATTTTCGGACTCGGCAACGATATGATCGAGATCGACAGAATCCGGCGCAGACTGGACAACGAGCGGCTCATGGCGTACTGCTTCTCCGCGCGCGAGCGGGAACAGATCGGCGGCAACGCCAAAAAGCTGGCGGGGTGCTTCTGCGCGAAAGAGGCGCTGTCCAAGGCGCTCGGAACCGGCGTGCGGGGCTTTTCGCTCGACGAGATCTCGGTGCTGCGTGACAGCGCCGGCAAGCCCTATCTGGAGCTCGAGGGCCGCATCGCCGCCATCATCGCCGAGAAGAATCTGCGCTGCTTTGTGTCGCTGACCAACACGGAACAATACGCGGTGGCTACCGTCATCCTTGAGGTGAAAGAATGAGACTCATCAGTGCAACCGAACAGAGAACGATCGAACTGGCGGCGTCCAGGCTGGGCACCGATGTCTCCACCATGATGAAAAACGCGGGCGAGGCGGTGTTCGCCGAGATCACTCAGCGGTATGAGCTGAAGGACGAGCTGGTCGTGGTGCTGTGCGGACACGGCGGCAACGGCGGCGACGGTTTTGTGGTCGCCAAGTGTCTGGCCGATTACGGCGCGCGCCCGTTGGTCGTGCTGTGCGACGGCACCCCGAAAGGGGATGCGCCGCGGGTCTACTACGCCGACGTCGTCACGCGCGGCGTGCCCGTCCGCGATGTCGAGATGGATCTCGACGACATTCTGCGCATCGTCCAGACCGCGACGCTCATCGTCGACGCGGTGTTCGGGCTCGGGTTCAGCGGCGTGCTGCCCGACCGCATCGCGATACTGTTCGACGTCATCAACGCCACGCAAAAGACGGTGGTCGCCATCGACGTGCCGAGCGGCATCGACGCCGACAGCGGCATCGTCGCGGTGCACTCGCTGCGCGCCGCGCTGACGCTGACCGTCATCGGCAGCAAGCCCGCGGAACTGTTCAAGCGGTCGAGCGACTATTTCGGCGAGTGCAAACCAGTCGACATCGCGCTGCCCGAGGAGGCCTATCAGGCGGTGCGCTACGGCACCCGGCACCTCTCGGCGGAGCTTGCGGCGTCGCTGCTGCCCGAGCGGGATGAGTGCGGCAACAAATACGATTTCGGCAACGTGATCTGCTACGCGGGCAGCAATCGCTATCGCGGCGCGGCCGTTCTCTGCGCCTCCGGCGCGCTGTACGGCGGCGCGGGACTGGTGCAGGTGGTGTCCGAAGAACCCGTGCTGGCGGCGGTGGCGGCGCATCACCCCGAGGTGATTCTGGTCGACCGGAACGCCGACGAGACGGGGTTGGAGCGCGCACACGCCAAGGCGTCGGCCTATGTCGTCGGCTGCGGCCTTGCAGACGACGAGGAGACGGATCTCCTGATCAAGGGGATTTTACAGCGCGACAACGCTCCGGTCGTCATCGACGCCGGTGGTCTAAAGTCCGTCACCCGGTACATAAACATGATACGAGGCCGAGAGCATGCCGTGATTATAACGCCGCATACGGGCGAGTTCGCGCAGATGATCTCGTCATCCGTCGATACGGTGGTACGCAACCGCATCCGGCTGGCGCGGGAGTTTGCGCAGCAGGGCGGAATCATCACGGTTCTGAAGAGCGAGAACACGCTGGTCGCCC
>JAVBVJ010000085.1:0-7609 GCA_031554355.1 Oscillospiraceae bacterium | reverse complement strand
TCGCGGTCCTCGCGATCTGCGGATTCTTCCGGCTCTACCAGATCCTGCCCGGCAAGATCGCCGCAATCCGATTGAACCGCATCGCCAAAAAGAGCGCGTAAACACATGCACAAAGAAAAGCAAGAAAGAACACACCATTCTTTCTTGCTTTATTTTTTTGTGCTAATGCTTGTTACTTTTCTCCTAAAACCGTGACGAACACATGGCGCTTTCGGGGGCCGTCAAACTCACAGAAGTAGATGCCCTGCCATGTTCCGAGCAGCAGTTTTCCGCCCTGAACCGGAACGGTGACACTGTTCCCGACGACGCTCGCCTTCAGGTGCGCAGCCGAATTACCCTCCGAGTGCCGGAATTCGGCGCGGTCCGGGTAGGTTTTGTCGAGCGCGTACAGCAGATCCGATACGACGTCCGGATCGGCGCTCTCGTTGATGGTGACCGCGGCGGTTGTGTGCGGGCAGTGTACCACGCAGAGGCCGTCCGTGACGCCCGAATTTCTTAATACTTCCCGCACCTGTGCGGTGACGGACTGCATTTCGCTGCAGTCCGTGCGAATCTCAAAAGAAGTTGTCATACCCGTTCCCCTCTTGGAGAACTGTACCAAAAGACCGCGCCGAAAGTCAAGAATCCCGCCGGGTCTTTTGCAGCAGCAGGAACACGAAGCCGACCGAGGCCACCATCGCGACGCTGAGCAGAATATTCTTGGCGGTCGGCTCCAGACGGGCGACGATTCGAATGGATACTTCTATCACCGCGATCAGCGCGCGCAGCCAGATCATCTCAATCCCCCATCATTTTGCGCAGTTTTTCGATGATCCTGCGCTCTTTGCGGGAGACTTGAACCTGGGTAGTGCCCAGAACCACGGCCGTCTGCGCCTGCGTCTTGCTATAATAAAACCTCTCTTTGAGGATCTCCTGTTCCTGTTCATTCAGTTTTTGAATCGCATCTTTTAAGGTCATCCGTTCTGCGATCGTCTCCTCCTCCCCCTCAATCGGGATATCAAACTCATAGGTTTCGTCGTCCATCTCTGCGGTCAGCGAGAAGGACGGCCTCGCCGCGCAGAGCGCCTCGACCAGCAGCTCGCAGGAACACTCCAGTTTCTCGGCAAGCTCGGAAACCGAGGGCTCCACGCCGGTCTTCTTCACGATCTCCTCGCTGAGTTTCGCCGCTTTCATCGAGAGTTCCTTGAGGCGGCGGCTGACCTTGATCGTGCCGCCGTCGCGGAACAGTTTTTTGATCTCACCGAGGATAACCGGAACCGCGTAGGTCGAGAAGCGGACGCCGCGCTCGGTGTCAAAGCAGTCGTACGCCTTTACAAGACCCATACAGCCGGCCTGAAACAGGTCGTCGTACTCCATGCCGCGACTTTTAAAGCGGTGGGCGCAGGCGTGCACCAGCCCGATATTCTGTTCAATGTACTGTTCTCTCGACAGCGTCGTCTCGCTCGGCATGTGCCTTACCGTCCTGTTCCGCCATTTTGTTTTTTATGTATTTGGTCATTCGAACGGCGGTCCCTTTGCCGACTTTCGAGCGGACGCGGAGTGTATCCATAAACGCGGTCATGACGGAAAACCCGAGCCCGGCGCGCTCCTCGTTCGGCGAGGTCGTGAACGTCGGCTCCATCGCGTGTTTGACGTCTTCAATGCCGCAGCCCTTGTCCTTGACGGTGATCTCGATGCACCGGTTTTCGAAGATTCTTCCGGTGATAAAGATCATCCCGATTGAATCTCGGTAGCCGTGCACAATCGCGTTGGTCACCGCCTCGCTGACCGCAGTCTTGACGTCGGCCATCTCGTCCATCGTCGGGTCAAGCTGCGCAAAAAACGCCGCGACCACCGTGCGCGCGAACGCCTCGTTGCTCGACTTGCTCGGCAACACCAATTTGAAGATGTTCGTCTCTTTTTTCATCTCTGCCCTCATTCCTTGATGTTGATGATCTCGGCGATCCCCGAGAGCTCAACCAGTTTTTTTAGATGTTGGTTCAATCCTGTTACCGTCAGCTTTCCGCCCAGCTCCTTCATCATCTTGAACCGGCCGATAATCAGCCCGATGCCCGAGGAATCCATAAACTCAACGGCGTCGAAGTTGAGCAGCAGCAGTTTCGGGTGCATGTGTGTGATCTTCTCGTCGATCTCTTTCCGAATCGTCGCCGCAAGATGATGATCGATATCCTGCTGGATGAAGACGGTCAGTTGGTTCTCTTTATAGTCTGTCGCAATCGCTGGCATAATACTCTCCAAAAAAAGAATGGCTTGTCCTTTTCACAGGATAAGCCATTCTTATTAAAATTCTCGTCGAATTCGTGGGAACGAACCCGGTTATTTCAGGTTCTCCAAGCTCTGCTCGATGATGCGCTTGCGGTCGGTCGCGGTTTGAAGGCGCGCGCGCTCCAGCTCCACGACTTTTTCTGGCGCCTTCGCCGTGAACTGCTCGTTGGACAGCCGGCCCGCCAGCGCCTCGATCTCCTTGCTGACCGCTGCCAATTCCTTGGTCAAGCGCTCGGTCTCCTGCGCCTTGTCGACCAGCTCCTGCATCGGAATCAGGATGCGAGCGCTGTCGGTGACCAGCTGGACGGCGTCATCCAGTTTGAACGACGGCGCGATCTCGACCTCGGACGCGCCCGCGAGCCGCTTGATGAACTCGACGCCGCGCGCAAACACCTGCGGCATTGCGGTCTCGATGCAGACCCGCGACTTTTTGTTCGGCGGCACGTTCCGCTCGGCGCGCATCACGCGGATCTGGCGGATCACCTCCATAATCCTGGAGAAATCCTCCTCATCCTGCGCAAAGTTCAGCGCATCGCTGTACTGCGGCCATTCCGCGATGATGATCGCCTCCGCCTTGTGCGGAATCGCGCCGTATAGTTCCTCCGTGATATACGGCATGAACGGGTGCAGCAGCTTCAGAATCGTCGTCAGCGTGTACAGCAGAACGGTCTTGCAGTTTTTCGCGGACACGGAATCCTCGCCGTTCAACCGCGGTTTCGCGATCTCGATGTACCAGTCGCAGAAGATATCCCATGCGAAGTCGTAGACCTTTCCCGCCGCCAATCCGAGCTCGAAGTGGTCGATGTTATCGGTGACCTCGCGGATCACGTCGTTGAGCTTCGAGAGCAGCCAGCGGTCCTCCAGCGCAAGTTCGTCGGGCAGCGTTTCGGGCGCGATGTCGGTGATGTCGTTCATCAGCACAAAGCGCGATGCGTTCCAGATCTTGTTCGCGAAGTTCCGGCACGCCTTGATCTTCTCGGTCGAGAAGCGCATGTCGTTTCCGGGCGAAACGCCGATCGCGAGGCCGAACCGCAGCGCGTCCGCGCCGTACTCCGCGATGATCTCGAGCGGGTCGACGCCGTTGTTGAGCGATTTGCTCATCTTGCGGCCCTGATCGTCCCGCACGATGCCGTGGATAAAGACGGTGTGAAACGGAATCTCCTCCATCTGCTCGATGCCGGAAAAGATCATGCGCGCCACCCAGAAGAAGATGATGTCGTATCCGGTGACCAGCACATCGGTCGGATAAAAGTAGTCCAGATCGTCCGTCGGTTCGGGCCAGCCCAATGTCGAGAAGGGCCACAGCGCCGAGGAGAACCAGGTGTCCAGCGTGTCCTCGTCCTGCACCAGCTCCCGTCCGCCGCACTCGGGGCAACGCCGGGGCGGATCCGCCGAGACAATCATCTCGCCGCAGGTCTGACAGTACCACACCGGAATGCGGTGCCCCCACCACAGCTGGCGCGAGATGCACCAGTCGCGGATGTTGCGCATCCAGTTGAAATAGACCTTGTCGAACCGCTCCGGCACGAATTGGATGCTGCCGTTTTCAACGGCCTCGATCGCGGGTTCGGCCAGCGGTTTCATCTTGACGAACCACTGTTTCGACAGGCGCGGCTCAATCAATGTGTCGCAGCGGTAGCAGCCGCCTACGTTGTGTTTGATGTCCTCGATCTCAGCGAGGTACCCGCCCGCCTCAAGATCCGCGACAACAGCCTTGCGCGCATCCTCGCGCGTCATACCGCAGTATTTTCCGCCGTTCTCGTTGACCACCGCGAGATCGTCCAGCACGTTGACGAGCGGCAGATTGTGCCGCTGCGCGACCTCGAAGTCGTTCGGGTCGTGCGCCGGGGTGATCTTGACCGCGCCGGTGCCGTACTCCATGTCGCAGTAGGTGTCCGCGACAACCGGAATCTCCTTATTGACGAGTGGCAGGATCAGCGTTTTACCAATGAAATTCTGGTAGCGCCTGTCGTCGGGATGCACCGCGACCGCGGTGTCGCCCAGCATCGTCTCGGGACGGGTCGTCGCGACCTCGATGTACGCGCCGCTGCCATCCGCCAGCGGATAGCGGATATGCCACAGATGCCCGTCCTTCTCCTCGAACTCCACCTCGGCGTCCGAAATCGTGGTCTTGCAGTGCGGGCACCAGTTGATGATGCGCTCGCCGCGGTAGATCAGCCCCTTGCGGTAGAGGTCGACGAAGACCTCGCGCACGGCGAGATTGCAGCCCTCGTCCATCGTGAAACGCTCGCGCGACCAGTCGCACGACGCGCCGAGTTTCCGCAGCTGTTCCGTTATTTTGCCGCCGTACTCCTCTTTCCAGGCCCAGGCGCGCTCTAAAAACGCGTCTCTGCCGAGCGCCTCCTTCTCGATCCCCTCTTTGCGCAGCGCCTCCACGATGCGCGCTTCGGTGGCGATCGACGCGTGGTCGGTGCCGGGCAGCCAGAGCGCGCAGAACCCCTGCATGCGTTTGTAGCGCGTCAGACTGTCCTGCAGCGTGACATCCAGCGCGTGGCCGAGATGCAGCTGTCCGGTGATGTTGGGCGGCGGTATCACAATTGTGAACGGCTTTCTGTCGGGGTCGATCTCGGCCCGAAAGTAGTTTTTGTTCGTCCACTGTTTGTAAATACGGTCCTCGACATTCTTCGGATCGTACTGTTTCTCCAATTCTCTCATGCTTTCCTCCCAATAAAAAATCCCAGTGTTTTACACTGGGACGATATTTCTACCGCGGTACCACCCAAGTTGCCCGAAGACCGGGCCGCTTCATTTCCCTTAACGCGGGCTACGGGAGAAACTACTTTGTTTCGTCTCCCCGGCTCCAAAGCGACAACTGTTTGTTCCACATCCGGACTCTCATCGGTCATCCGGCTCTCTGTGTGTGTCTGAAACAGCCCTCTTTTTCAACGCCTTTCATAATTATTGCTATTATAAAACCGGGTCGCTGGTTTGTCAAGAAACACGGCATTACAAACGAATTACAGTCACCTTGTTGCCCTTGGATTTCAGATACCGCTCGAGATCCGCGTAGGACAGAAACACCGTCGCGGTGTTGTCGCAGGGGTGCACACCGATGCGCGGCTCGTCGCACAGATCCGCGTCGAGGTAGACATCGACGTCGTGTTCCTCGTTATAGTAGATGCCGAGTGGGGTCACCGCGCCCTTCGTCAGGTTCAGCTTGCGGGCAAGCCGGTCCTCCGACGCGAATCCCAGCCGCTCGCCGACAATCCCGCCGAGTTTCGTAAGATCCACCGTCTTGCTGCCGACCACCGAGACCAGAAAGTGGCGCTTGCCCTTGTTGTCGCGCAGAAACAGATTCTTCGCGATGCAGCCCATGTCGTTGATACCGACCGCGTTCATCTCCTCGATCGTGTATACCGCGACGTGCCGCACCAGCTCGTAGGGAATCCCCGCGCGGTCCAGATCGTCCAGTATTTCCTGTAACTTATCTTCCATATTACCCCTCTTCCGCGATGCTGAAGGAGACGAGAGCGCCGCCCAGCATCGTGGTATCATACCATTTCCGCAGATCGATGCGCTCGATTTTTCCGCCGTCCAGAATGACCGCTGTCCCGCTGTCCGTCTCGAACCCGACGAGCGTGACCCAGTGCCAGCTGTCCAGATTCTCGATCGAGCCGTTGGAGAGGTTCAGGTACGCAATCGGCAGATCCTGTTCCAGATACCGGACGACAAAATCGGAGAACGTCTGCCAATCCGGCCGCGCGTCTCTCTTTCTTGGTATCTCCAGCAACGCGCATTGCAGCGAGATCCCGTGATCCATGCCGTATCGAACCAGACCCCGCGTCATAATGCCGGGATCGTTGACCCCGAACCGCCCCGGCGTAACATAGTCCCAGAGTGCCAGCATCAGTTTCTGCATCTCGCTCTTTTGGTTGCACGCGAAGGCACAAAGACCGCTGTGCGCGCTTCTGGTCTGCGAGAGGTACCAGATCAGATTAGAGGCCGTCGTCGGCCCGCAGCCGCTCATACGGCGGATATCCGTGTCGTACCACTCCTGATCCGCGCCGCTATAGATGGCTTCTCCGTCGGTGATCTCATATAATTTCAGATGGATCGAATACTCTGCCATGGCGTTTCCTGACTTGTTTTTATAGTATCTGCGCGCGGGTGGCTGCTATACCGCCCGCAAAAAGAAAAGGCGCGGAGCGCCTTTTCGTCAATCTTTGGCGTTGATGCTGTCCAGCAGTTCTGCGATGACTTTGTTGGCGTCGTTGTACGCGACCTGACAGGTGCCGACCTGCGGGTGGCCGCCGCCTCCGTACTTGAGCATCAGCGATCCGACATTCACTTTTGAAGTGCGGTTCAGAATGCTGTGCCCGACGGCGATCGGACAATTCTGCTTCTGGCGTCCGTCGACGATCCAGAGCGAGATGTTCTGGTCGGGATACAGCGAATAAACGACAAACCGGTTGCCCGCATAGATCGGGTCGACGTCCCGCAGATCCGTGACGATGGCGTCGCCGACGGTTTTTGTCTTAGCCTGCACCATCTCGCGGAACAGCTTGTCCTGATCAAAGTAGAGCTCGACGCGCTCCTTGACGTCCGGATTCTCCAAGATCTCGTCGATGTTCTGTGTCCGGCAGGCGTCCATCAGGTCTTCCATCAGCGTGTAGTTGCTGATCCGGAAATCCCGGAAACGGCCAAGACCGGTGCGCGGATCCATAATAAAGCCCAGCAGCACCCAGCCCTTCGGATTCAGAATCTCGTCTGCTGTCAGCTTCGCGGCGTCGACTTTGTCGACCGCTTTGATCATTTCTTTAAATTGCGGCAATTTGTTTTCGCCGTCGTAATAGTTGTAGATGACGCCGGCCGCGCTGTCCGCGAGGCGGCTCTCCCCGGCGAACTTCACGGCGCCGACGCGCTCGCTCTCGCTGGAATGGTGGTCGAACCACATTCCGCACCCCGCGACATACGGGATGTTCGCCAGCACATCATCCTCACTGACATCGACGAGCCCGTCCTGAATATCCTTCGGATGCACAAACTTCCATTCGTCGATCACACCGAGCGCTTTTAACAGCGCGCCGCACGCAAGTCCATCAAAATCCGAACGGGTTAGCAGTCGCATAGGTTCCTCCAGAGATCTCTTATAGTAATAGATAATTCGCCTGAATGCATCGCGGTTCGGCGAACACTTTTGCCTCGATCTGATCAAATATTATGGTTAATTTCAACCAGACAATTATACTCTACGATTTTCTGCTCTGTCAAGGATATCCTGCCCGTCCGGTTTTACAATCCGACCGCGAATATGTTAAAGTATAACAGGAGGATCACCCAGAGATAGAGATGTCTATTTGCGCGCAGGTATTATGTTTGAAAA
>JAVBVJ010000028.1:0-4885 GCA_031554355.1 Oscillospiraceae bacterium | reverse complement strand
ATCAAATGTTTTTCGGCGCGTCAAAATAATATTTAGATGCAAAACACACGGCGCGTTTCCGTTCGACAGCAGGAAAGGCCGCGAAAAAGACGGACCCGGGGATTTCCCGGGTCCGTCGCCGCGCACCGCGCGGATGCTGTTATTTCAGGACGACCTCTTTCGTCGCGACATTTTTACAGAACAGGCGGTCGTGTTCGACAAACAGAATCGTGGGCTTGAAGTTCAGCAGCAGCTCCTCGATCTGCATGCGGGAGTAGACGTCGATGAAGTTGAGCGGCTCGTCCCAGACGTGCAGATGCGCTTTCTCGCAGAGGCTTTTCGCGATCAGCACCTTTTTCTTCTGGCCGCCGCTGTAGTCGCGCAGATCCTTCTCGAATTGAATGCGCGAGAAATCGAGCTTGCGGAGAATCGCCTTGAACAGCGTCTCGTCGAGGTCGTGCTGCCGCGCGAAACCGGTCAGGTCGCCCGATAGAAACGCGGTGTTCTGCGGCACATACGAGACGATCAGGCGGCTGCCGCGCAGAAACTCGCCCGTGTAGCGGATGTCCTCGCCGCACAGCAGTTTCAGGATGCTGGTCTTTCCCGATCCATTCTTACCGCTCAGCGCGATGCGGTCGCCGCGCTCGATCGTGAACCGGACGTCGCTGCACACCGCGCGGTCGCCGTAATAGATCGATACGTCGCTGAATGAGGCCAGACGGTCGCTGTGGTAGGGCAGCTGCGCGATCTTCAGCGTCTCGACGTTCTCGATGTTTTTGAGCAGCTTCGATTTCTCGTCGAGCGCGGCCTGCTGCCGTCCCTCCAATACCTTGGAGCTCTTCATCATCTTGGCGGCCTTGTGCCCGACGTATCCGCGGTCGACGCGCAGTCCGGAGTTGCGGGTGTCGTACTTGGTCTTCTCGACCTTGTCGGACCAGTCCGCGGTGCGCTTCGACGCCTCGGCCAGCCGTTTGATGTCCTTTTTGATCTTCTCGTTCTCGTCGAGCTCGAACTGATCCCGGCGCTCCTTGTTGGCGAACCACGAGGAGAAGTTGCTCTGCTGGATCTCGATGTTCGTCTTGTTGATCGAGAGAATGTGGTCGACGCAGTTGTCGAGGAACGCGCGGTCGTGCGATACCAGCACGAAGCCCTTTTTGGACCGCAGGTAGTTGCTGACGACGCCGCGCGCGAGCAGATCGAGATGGTTGGTCGGCTCGTCGATGAGCAGAAAACGGTTTTCCTTTAAGAACAATGCGGCGAGCAGCACCTTGGTCTGTTCCCCGTTGGACAGCGTGCAAAAGGCGCGGGAAAGCACCGTCTCCGGCACCTCGAGCAGCGACAGCTCCCGCAGCAGCGCCCACGCCTCGTACGCGCCGAGAATGTCGTCGACGACCGACGCGGTGTCGCGGTTTTTGTCGGGCACAGCGTAGGGAAAGTACTCGAAATCGACATTCGCGGTGATGCTGCCCGTGTAGCTGTATCGCCCGAGCAGCAGGTTCAGAAACGTCGTCTTGCCCCGCCCGTTCCGACCGACGAAACCCAGTTTCCAGTCGGTGTCCATCTGGAAGCTGACGTTTTCGAAAATATTGTCGTAACTTCCGTCGTAGGCGAAAGTCAGGTTGGTGATGTTGATTAAAGACACAGTGTTGCCCTCCAAACAAAACAAAAGTAGGTTGCAAGAAAGTCTCCTTCTTACAACCTACAGAGCAATCTATCCCAAGGGGAAAGACAGGCGCTTTGCTTGTGTGAAAAGAACATCAACTCTCTTGCTGAGGCACAACAAAGAAACAAACCCGATTCGTCACAGGCGATTCCGTTGCACCTATAGAACTAGCAAGAGTAGTTGATCATTCTATCAGCTCCGTCCCATTCATTTTCATCGCTATTATGCGGGATCGCGGCGGAAATGTCAACCGCGGAAAACGACATCGTCACATGTGCTCGACCCAGTCGAGGCTCCGGCCGACGGCCTTATGCCACCCGCGCAGCAGCGGGGCGACGTCGCCGGCGGGCAGCTCGGGTTCAAAGCGGGTGTCGCAGCGCCACAGTTTTTTCAGCTGTGCGGTGTCCCGGAACACCCCGGTCGCAAGCCCCGCGAGATAGCAGGCGCCCAGCGCCGTCGATTCCCGGATCATGGGGCGGGAGACCGGCTTTTGCAGGATATCGGCCTGAAACTGCATCAGAAAACGGTCGCGGGACGCGCCGCCGTCGACCCGCAGCTCTTTGAGCGGAATGCCGGTGTCGAGCTCCATCGCGTGGACGAGATCGTAACTCTGGTAGGCGATGGATTCCTGCGCCGCGCGGATGATGTGTTCACGCTTGGTGCCGCGCGTGATGCCGATGATGCAGCCGCGCGCGTAGGGGTCCCAGTGCGGCGCGCCGAGGCCCGTGAACGCGGGCACGAGGTAGACGCCGCCGGTATCGGGCACCTTCCCGGCGTAGTACTCGGCGTCGGGACTCTCGGTGATAAAGCGCATCTCGTCGCGAATCCACTGGATCACCGCGCCGCCGACAAAGATGCTGCCCTCCAGCGCATACTGCACCTTGCCGTCCAGCGCGATCGCAATCGTCGTGACCAGTCCGTTTTTGCTCTCGTAGCGGCGGTCGCCGGTGTTCATCAGCAGGAAGCAGCCGGTGCCGTAGGTGTTTTTGCTCTCGCCCGCCTCGAAGCAGCACTGGCCGAACAATGCGGCCTGCTGGTCGCCCGCGATCCCCGCGATCGGGATTGCGGCGTTCTGGATATTGGCGGTTCCGTAGATCTCGCTGCTGCTTTTCACGGCGGGCAGGCACGCTTTCGGGATGTCGAGCAGTGCGAGCATCTTGTCGTCCCAGCACAGTTTTTCGATGTCGAACACCATGGTGCGCGAGGCGTTCGTGTAGTCGGTGACGTGCACCGCGCCGTCGGTTAGCTTCCAGATCAGCCAGCTGTCGACGGTGCCGAACAGCACCTCGCCGCGGGCCGCGCGCTCCCGCGCGCCCTCGACATGATCGAGAATCCATTTGATTTTCGTGCCGGAGAAATAGGCGTCGGGCACGAGTCCCGTCGTCTTTTTGATGTAGTCGGTGTGCCCCGCGGCTTTCAGCTGGTCGACGATGTCGGCGGTTCTGCGGCACTGCCACACGATCGCGTTGTAGATCGGGCGGCCCGTCTCGCGGTCCCACAGAATTGTGGTCTCGCGCTGGTTCGTGATGCCGATGCCGGCGATCTCGCCCGCGCGGATGCCGCTCTTCGCGATGACCTCATTCAGGACGGCGATCTGCGTCGAGTAGATCTCCATCGGGTCGTGCTCGACCCAGCCCTCCCGGGGGTAGTGCTGCTCAAACTCGCGCTGCGCGATGCCGACGATGTTTTGCTCGGCGTCGAACAGAATCGCCCGCGAGCTGGTCGTGCCCTGATCGAGCGACAACAGATACTGTGCCATCGGTGTTCTCCTTTTTTGTCGGTGTGCAAAAACGGCTGCGCGGTTACAGGTCGCGGGTCACGACGAAATCGACGCCGGTTCCGCAAACATCGGGGACGACGACCTGGCCGCGGTGAACCGGGGATCGCAGCGTGACGCCGTCGAGTGTGCGCATCGCGTCCATAATTTTATCCTTCGGGATGACGCCGTTCAGTTTGACGGGGCAGCGGCGGTACGCGCCGCCGTCAAGACAGACGGTCGAGGTGATGACGCGCGTCGGGTGCAGCACCTCGTCGCGGCCGTAGGCCAGCCCGCGCTCGCAGCTGTTTCCGGTGACGGCGCAGTCGTTCTCGACGTCCACCTTCAGGTGGCAGCCCTTGGGGCACATGATGCAGATCAGCTCTCTCATTGCGGCGCCTCCTCGATCAGTACGGTCAGCTCCCCTACGGCCTTGTCCAGCAGCACGCGGGGGATTTTGATGTTCTCCATCTCGCCGGGCGCGAGGTGTTCGCGCTTGAACTTCGCGATCTCGGTCTCGCCGGACAATACGCGGATCACGCTGTCTTTAAAGACACGGTTGACGCGGAAAAAGACCTCGAGGCTGCCCGTCACGGCCTGCCGCCGCACCTGTTGCGGCACGGTGTACCCGACGCCGCTGCCGTTCTTCAGCTGCAGTACGTCGGCCGCTTCCGCCGCGCCGTTCAGCACATAGTCCGCGGCCGCTTTTCCTGCGCGGGCGCTCTCTGCGGTGACGAAATCGACGAGATCGTGCACATGCACGACGTTGCCGCACGCAAAGACGCCGGGCAGCGAGGTCTCCATATTCTCGTAGACGACCGCGCCGCTCGTGCGCGGATCGAGGGTGATGCCCGCGCCTTTGGTCAGTTCGTTCTCGGGGATCAGCCCGACCGACAGCAGAATCGTGTCGCACTCAAAGATGCGCTCGGTGCCGGGAATGGGCTGGCGGTTGGCGTCGACCTGCGCCACGACGGCGCGCTCGACGCGCGGGTATCCCTGAATGTCGATGATGGTGTGGGAGAGGTAGAGCGGAATGTCGTAATCGTCGAGGCACTGCACGATGTTGCGGATCAGGCCGCCGGAGTAGGGCATCAGCTCGACGCAGGCCAGCACCTCGGCGCCCTCCAGCGTCATGCGGCGGGCCATAATCAGCCCGATGTCGCCCGAACCCAGAATCAGCACGCGGCGGCCGACCATGTAGCCCTCCATGTTGACGTAGCGCTGCGCTGCGCCCGCCGTAAAGATGCCGGCGGGGCGGCTGCCCGGAATCGAGATCGCGCCGCGCGTGCGCTCCCGGCACCCCATCGCCAGCACGACGGACTGCGCCTCGAGAATGCGGTAGCCCTCCTTCTTGCTGACGCAGTGGACGGCCTTGTCTGGGGTCACGTCGAGCACCATGGTGTCGAGCGCGACCTCCACGGCGGTTTTCTCGAGCAGTTCGACAAACCGCGCGGCGTAGTCGGGGCCGGTCAGTTCCTCTTTGAAAT
>JAVBVJ010000097.1:0-18337 GCA_031554355.1 Oscillospiraceae bacterium | reverse complement strand
ACAAGTATCCGTTTATTCATCTATTATCCTTATGAAATATTCGTCACACCAGGGCCGTTTTGAACGAAACGGTAATTCGGCAAGTTTTTGAAGTAATCCTCCTTGGCGATCATGGCGTAGGCAAACTGATCCTGATGAACTTGGATGGGTACCCCGCCGGTGCCAAGCGTGTTAACGGTTGCCCTGTAGGTGCTTGAAATAACAAAAAACTCTGTCTCGGTCTCATAGATGGGCAATATTGGGCGGCTGTCCAACGTCTCGGTGTAAAACCAGGCCATCGACAGTTCGCTGAATTCTCTTGTCGCCTTATTCAGCGCATAGTACCGCTCGCCGGTATCGGCATACGCAGTAATAATAAAATGCGTCTTCGTTTCCGAATAAATCCCGATGTCCCGGGCGCCGAGGTCGGTCGGGCTGAGCAACCGCTCGCTCTGTTTGCTTACCGGATTGATCAGCCAAACAGACTGGTCTCTTTTATAGCCAACCACTGATTTGGCATTTTCAAAAGCCATCGTACTCAGACGGATAAAGTCTTCAACCCCGCTGACGGTTTGGTTATCCCCATTGTTCCGGGAGGACAACAGCGTTTCTTTTGTGCCGTCGCCTACGGATACCGCGATAAAATTTATCGCGTCCCACATACTACCCTGCTGATCATCCAACTTCCATGTCCGGTGCGCAAACACCAGCTTATCTTCGGAACACCCAAAGACGCTGTAACTCTCGGTTTCGTCGAGTTCGTTCATGTCAAAAAGCGGAAGCTCCCGCCGGATCTCGCCGGTCTTGAGGTCCATCCGGATGAGGGTCCATGCCGTTTTAATAATCGGTTCTCCAACTGTTTTTCCGTTCTCATCGACAGTGGCTCCAGGGTGGTATTCGCCGGTTTCATGGATCTCGCATTGTACAAAAAAGAGGTCGTTCCCGTCCGTAAAGAACGCGCCGCCAAAATAGATACTGCCTTCGCCGAAGACCGGCGTTTCGGGCGAACCGTACAGCTCGCGCCGGTTGCCGCCATCGGGGTCGGATACCACAATCCGGGGATACGACGGCGGATCCGTACTGCCGAAATTCTGCGTCTCGACGACCAGCACATAGTCGTCCGTCGCGTAGATCTGGTCGTATGCCGTCGACAGCAGATATTTCCCATTGCAGTCCGGCGTGTCGTGCGCGCAGTCCGGCAGGTTGCAGACCACCGTCTTGGTCGCCGCCGCAAAGTCGGTGTAGCACAGCGTCTGATAGTGGGATGCCGGATCGATCTCAAGATCGTAAAAACCGCTGGAGTTTTGCTCGGTCAGCCTGCGGAGTTGCGTGCCTTTTCCATCGTGTTCTCCGCTTTGCTGCGCACCGGTGTTCTCCGGCGCCTGCCCGCTGCAAGCCGTCAGCAGCACCGCCGCCAAAAGCACCCGTATCCGTTTCTTCATCTATTTTCCTTGTGAAATATTCGTCACACCCGGGCCGTTTTGAACGACACGGTAATTCGGCACGTTGTTGAAGTAGTCCTCCTTGGCGATCATGGCGTAGACGTACTGATCCTGCTGAACTTGGATGGGTATCCCGCCGGTGCCAAGTCCGTTAACGGTTGCCCAGTAGGCGCTAGAAATAACATAGAACTCGGTCTCGGTCTCGTATATAGGGAACACCGGGCAGGTCCCCATCTTCTCTGTGGTGTACCATGCCAGTGTCAGCTCGTTCAGTGCTCCTGTCTTTTTATCCAGCGCATAAATCTTCTCTCCGTCATCGCTGTAAGCGACCACAATAAAGTGCGTCCGCGTCTGCGAATACAGCAGAACCCCGTGAACATCCATGTCGGCCGGGCTGATCGCGCGCGTGGACTGATTATTGACAGGATCGATCGTCCAGACCGACCGGTCCGCTTTATGGCCGACCAAAAAGCTTTCATGATCGGAACCCGCCAATGTCAGCAAGGTGAAGTCCTCCAGCCCGCTGCCGGATTCACCATCCGCGCCGTACTGAAAAGAAAGCAGCGTCTCTTGGGTGCCGTCGTCTACGGATACCGCGATAAAATTTAACGCGTCCCAAATACTACCCTGCTGATCATCGAACTTCCATGTCCGGTGCGCAAACACCAGCTTATCTTCGGAACACCCGAAGACGCTGTAACTCTCGGTTCCGCCGGGTTCGTTCAAGTCAAAAAGCGGAAGCTCCCGCCGGACCTCGCCGGTTTTGAGGTCCATCCGGATAAGGGTCCATGCAACCTCATAAATCGGGACCTCGACTGTTTTTCCGTGTAGATCGACAGTGGCTCCCGCGGGATACTCTCCGGTATCATGCATCTCGCTTCGCATGAAATAAAGATCGTTCCCGTCCGTAAAGAACGCGCCTTCAAGAGTGACATGGCCATCGCCGTATGACGCCGCGTCCGGCAGCCCATACAGCTCGCGCCGATTGCCGCCGTCGGGGTCGGATACAACGATTCGGGGATACGACGGCGGATCCGTACTGTAGAAATTCTGCGTCTCGACGACCAGAACATAGTCGTCCGTCGCGTAAATCTGGTCGTTCGCCGTCGACCGCCGGTATTTCCCATTGCAGTCCGGCGTGTCGTGCGCGCAGTCCGGCAGGTCGCAGACCACCGTCTTGGTCGCCGCCGCAAAGTCGGTGAAGCACAGCGTCAGGTTGTACGACGCGGGGTCGATCTCGAGCTCATAAAACCCGCTGGAGTTTTGCTCGGTCAACCGGCGGAGTTGCGTGCCTTTTCCATCGTGTTCTCCGCTTTGTTGCGGCGCACCGGTGTTCTCCGGCGCCTGCCCGCCGCAGGCAGTCAGCAGCACCGTCGCGAGCAATATTATTGTTATTGCTTTTTTCATCACTTACTCTCCTGTTCCGCCATCATCTTGAAGAGCGGCGCCATCTCATCGGGGGTGTGGGAGGCGACCTGAATCCCGTTGGTGGTGCCGTTCGGGAACTGCATCGCAAAGAGGTAGAGGTTCGCGCCCGGCGAGTAGCGGCCGACGGTCGTGTAGCTGAAATAGCGGTCCTTGAACTCGATCTCGACCCAGTCCGTGATGACGGACAGCCCGAGGTAGGCGATATAGTTTTCTATCAGCTGCTTCGTCGGGATGCCGTTGGTGTTTTCGCCGGTGCTCTCCGCACCCTCCGCACCCGACCATGTGGCGCCGACAACGACGCCCGAGACGGGCTCTACATAGACCGCGCAGGCGTTCCCGGTCGACCGCTCCGCGTACAGATCCTGCACCAGCACGCAGTCGGGCGGCACGATGCCCGCCGCTTTCAGCGCCGTGAGGTCGTCTTCCGTGCCGGCGACGCGGGTTGCGTCGACCGGCGCGCCCCAGCTGCCCGGCGCGCTGTTGACGTAGATGTGGTCGATGTACAGCGCGCGCGGCACCGTCATCTCGGGCGCGACCAGCAGCTGCCGGTCGGTGAGCGCCGCGCGGGCGCCGGTCGCGCCGTCGGAAAACCGGATCTTGTCGCCCGCGCCGATCAACAGCGTCGGCGCAGCCACCAGCAGCGCGCACAGCGCAAGGCACAGCGCGGCGGCAAGGAAAGCGGTTGTTTTACTCTTCATTTTCGGGTTCCTCCTTTGCGCGGGGCAGCGTAAAGCGCACACAGGTTCCGACGCCCGGCGCGCTCTCGAAGCGCAGCGCGGTGCCGTGCAGTTCGGCAATCTTCGCCGAGAGCGCAAGGCCCAGCCCGCTGCCGCTGTCGGCGCGGCTGCGCGATTTTTCGACCATGTAGAACGGCTCGGTGATGTGCGGCAGTTCCTCGGGCGCGATGCCGCAACCGTTGTCGGAGACCGCGAAGACCACGGTGTCCGCCTCTTCCTTACAGCTGATCTCGACGGTGCCGCCCTTCTTGCAGGCGCGCTGACCGTTGACAATCAGGTTGCGCAACAGGTCGTCGATCAATACCTTGTCGCACAGCACCCGCGTGCTGCCGGGTTTGCTGAAATGCACCTCCGCGCCGCTTCTCGCGGCGGGCAATGTCTTTTCCAGCCCGCTGAACAGCGCTTTCACGGAGACGGGCAGCGGCTCGACCGCCCGCTCTTTCAGGCCCATCAGCAGCATCAGTTTCCCCGAGAGCGCCTCCAGCCTTTTGGTCTCGCGCCAGATGTAGCCCGCCGATTCCTTGACGGTCTCCGGGTCCTGCTCGCTGGTGCGCAGCAGCGACGCGTACCCCATCATGGAGGTCATCGGCGTCTTGATCTCGTGGGTGAACGCCGACACAAAGTCCTCGCGCGCGCGGATGTTCTGCTCGAGCTCGCGGATGTTGCGCTCAACCGCCTCGGCCATGCTGTCGAAGCTCCTGCTGAGCGACGCGAACTCGTCGCCGGTCTCGATGCCGGTGCGCTCTGCGTAGTTGCCGCCCGCGATGCTGCCGCTCGCCGTCTCCAGCTTTTTCAGCGGCCGCGTCAGAATCTGCGACAGAAAGACCGCGAGCAGCGCGCCGACCGCCATCGTGATCAATGTGAACCAGACAAGGCTCCGCAACTGGGCGTCGCGCGACGCGTACACCGCGCTGACATCGAACGCCGACACCAGCACGACCTCGCCCATACCGACAATCAGCGGCGTCGACATCAGCATTGCGGTTCTGTCGCCGCTCCGCGTCATCCTATATCCGTCGTGCGGCAGCCCCGCCGCCGCGATCTGGGTCGGCTGGCCGATGCCGTCGGGCATCGACGAGAACAGCGTGTAGGCGTCGCCGACCAGAATCGCGAAGCCCTCGCTGTCCGACGCCGCCTGAGCCGCGAGCGCCAGCGCCGCGTTGCCGATACCGTAGCTGACATACCGCTCGAGGTTGGCGCTGAAAAACGTCGTGTCATCGCCGTTCTTCTCGATGCCGGTCAGCTGGTCGAACTGTTCCCGGGTGCTGCGGGCGGCCTCGCTCTCGATAAAATAGACGTCCTTATTGTGCCGCTCGGTGTTCTGGGTCACGGCGGCGTCGAGCGCGTCGCTGAAGTTGCGGTGGATCATAAGATACCCGCACAGCGACAGGCTGAGCGCCAGCAGCACCAGCACGGACAGCACAATTTTCAAGGAAAACTTCATTTAAGGTTCACGCTCCAATCTGTATCCCACGCCGTAGATCGTTTTGATCGTTTCGTCCCACCCCAGCTTGCGGCGTATGCGCTGGATGTGGGTGTCCAGTGTGCGGGTGTCGATGTCGAACTCGGGCCCCCACACCTGTTCGTAGAGATACTCCCGGTACAGCGTCTTGCCGGGATTCTGCATCAGCAGCACAAAGAGGTCGGTCTCCTTGGCGGTGAAATCCACCGTCCTGCCGCCCTGCGCGATGACCCGCTCGGCGATGTCCAAGGTCACGTCGCCCCGCGACAGCACCGCCGTCCCCTTGCCGTACCGCCGCAGCACCGCCTCGACCCGCGCCACCAATTCAGCGGGCTCGAACGGCTTCACCATATAGTCGTCGGCGCCGAGGCGCAGGCCCCGCACCTTGTCGACGACATCGTCCTTCGCGGTCAGAAAGATGACGGGGACGCCGAGCGGCGCGATGTACTCCACCAGTTCGAAGCCGTCGACGCCCGGCAGCATGATGTCGAGCAGCACGAGGTCGTAGTCGGTCTCCTCGATCAGATCGGCGGCCTGTTGGCCGTCCGCCGCCTCGGTGCAGGCGTAGCCCGCGTCCGTCATCGTCCTTTTAATCAGGTTGCGGATCGGGGCCTCGTCCTCCACGATCAGGATGTTGTTCAAGATTATCACCTCTCCGGTAGCATCATCATAAAACCGAAATGCGTCGGCATTTCGTCTGAATCCATTGTCGCCTTTTGCGCCGCGCAATTCAATAGTATTTTAAGAACAACGGCGCCGACAGCGGGGCGGCCCGCCGCATTTCGCCCGGCGAAAAAAAGTCCGCAACTTGACGATTTTTGTTCGAATTTGTATTTTATGCTATTATTAACTCGATTGGGAGGTGACGAAATGAAACGCGCTATCCTTTACATAATTGTTCTGGTGCTGGTTTTGATGTGCTTCAGCGGTTGTAAAAAAACGGAGCCGCCGCCATTGGTGACAAAAAAGATAACCTTGGACCGCCGCGATTTTACGACGGACGCAGACGGGAACAGTCCGGAGGGCAAAGCCGAGGAAACGGCGGTCTATTACAGCGCAAACGAGGCGGTTGATTCCGGAACGCTGCCCGACCCCGAGCGCGACGTCGTCCCGGAGACACCCGAGGGCGTTGCCGTCCCCGAGACAGCGCTCGAGACCGATGCGGCCCCGGCAGATCCGAACGCGCAGCTGATTCTGGATCTCGCGGGCGGCGTGCAGCACCAGAACATCGCCGACCATCTGAGCGCGCTGTGCTATCAGATCGGCGCGCGGCGGGTCGGAACGGACGGCAACACGCAGGCGCGGGCGTACATCATCGACCAGTTGTCCGCGTTCGGCTACAGCACCGGTGACAGCACGATCTACACACAGGACTTTGAATCGGCGGGGTACTACACCGAGAATGTGATCGCGCGGCACAGGACAGCGACCGCGAACCCGAACTATCTGCTCGTCAGCGCGCACTACGACACCGTGCGCGGCGTGCAGGGCGCGATCGACAACGCGTCCGGCATCGCGCTGCTGCTCGAGGCCGCGCGGGTCATCCACGCCAGCGGCATCGATTTCGGCGTCGAGATCCGCTTCGCCTTTTTCTCGGGCGAGGAGGACGGCTACAACGGCGCGAAGGAGTACATCCGCCGCCAGTCGGCGGACGAGCTCGCGCGCTACATTGGGATTCTGAACATCGACATGGCCGGACACGCCAACAGCGACGCGCCCAAAGCGCTGGTCGTCAGCACGAAGGGCGACCCCTCCACCAGCGACTGGAACGCCGCGCAGCCCAACGGCATCAGCGGCGCGATCGTCAACGCCTACTACACCTTGGACGATATCGGCGCCGAGCGCTACTACTCCCCCTCCAATGCCGGCAAACACGACATCGTGCCGTTCTGGAAAATCGGGATGCCGTGCGCCACCGTCTCGTGGCGGGAGATCGACTTCGCCCGCGCTTTCGGCAACGATCTCGGTATCGCCGCCCCGTCGTTTATCCACACCGAGCAAGACAACCTCGACAACCTCAACATCGACTCCGTCTATCGGACGACGCGGCTGGTCGTCGGCGCGGTCGCGTCGATCGCGGGCTAGCGCACAAAAAATACAACGCGAGAGACGCGCCGCTTTGCGGCGCGTCTCTCTTTTCAGCGATCGGTTTTTAGTGCGCCGCCGGGTGCCGCCACCGCGTCACCACGAAGCCGTCGACGTTGTTGCCCGAGATCTGAACCGGCGTGTCCGAGTCGATGTCGATGGTTTCCCCCACCGGCACAAAGCCGATCTCGCAGGCGGCGCCGCCGTCGTAGCAACGCAGGGGCCGCGCGGGGAACGGGTAGTCGCGCAGCAGATCGATGTACTCCTCGAGCGTCAGGCCGAGCCGCCGGATGACGGCGGCGTGCGGCGCGCCGACGTAGCGAAAGTGCCAGGGCTCGTGCCCGATGCGCGTGACGGATTCCTTGCCCTCGGGGTACCGCTCGATGAACCCGTAGCGCGACGCGGCGGTGCGAAACTGCTGGCAGATGCCGCTGTAGGGGAAGTCGGGCGTCAGCGGGTTGATGTCGGGGCCCGCGCGCGCCATGTCGATCGCGTAGCCGGTCTGATGCTCGCTGTGGCCGGGCAGCGCGACGTACTGTCCCGTGAACGCCGCGCCGTTTTCGTCGAGCGAGCCGCGGTAGATGCGCGCCTGTTCCCGCCACGAGCGAAATCCGCTGACCGCCGTCACCCGCCCCGCGCAGCGCAGCCGCGCCATCACGAGCTGCAGCAGCGCCGCCGCCGGATTGCACAGCGCCACCGCCGCTTCCGCGCTGGTGATCGGTATCAGCGCGTCGGCGCGGCAGTCCTCGCCGACCGGATAGTCCGCGTTGACGAGAATCAGCGGGCCGCGGTGCACCTGCGCCGCCGTCGGCGTCAGCACGGCGACACCGCCGTCTCGATGAGCTTGTCGACGACCGCCCCGAACGCGTAGCCCGCGCCCCGCATCATTTTCGGAAAGCGGCTGTGCTCGGTGAAGCCGGGAATCGTGTTGACCTCGTTGAAGACGATGCCGCCGGACGGCGTCAGGAACAGGTCGACGCGCGCGAAGCCGCTGCAGCCCAGCGCCGTGTACACCGCTTTCGCCGCGGATTGAATCTCCGCCGCCTTGTGCGCCGGAATGCGCGCGGGCAGGTGGATTTTCGTCGTCTTTTGTGTGTATTTCTCGGTGTAGTCAAAGACGTCGCCGCCGAGCAGCTCGATCTCGTCGACCGTGCCGACCTCGAGATCGCCGCCCGCGCCCATCACCGCGCAGCCGACCTCGAACCCGGTGATAAACTCCTCGACATGCACCTCGTCGTCGTACGCGAACGCGACCTTGACCGCGGGCACGAGCTGTTCGCGGGTGTCCGCTTTCGCGAGGCCGAACGAGGAACCCGACTTGACCGGCTTGACGACCAGCGGGTAGCCGATGTCGTCCGCCTGCGCGAGCGCGCCGGCAAGATCCGTGTCGTCGGTCACGACAAACGAGCGCGGCACACGGACCCCCGCGAGCGCGGCGATCTTGTGCGCCCGGTCCTTGTCCATGCAGAGCGCCGAGCTGAGCGTCCCGCAGCCCACCACCGGAATCCCGGCCAGCGCCAGCAGCCCCTGTACCGTGCCGTCCTCGCCGTTCTTGCCGTGCAGCACCGGCATCGCGGCGTCGAGGCGAATGGCGCGCGCGCCGCCTGCCTCGAACACCAGAACGCCGTGGACGTCGCGGCTCGGCGAGATGATCGCGCGGACGCAGTCGTCGGGGTTGCACCAGGTGTCCGTCTTGATCTTTTCGAGATCGCCGGTGAAGCGGAACCACTCGCCCTGCGGCGAGATGCCGATCATCGTCGTGTTGTACCGGTCGCTGTCCAGAAACGAGATCACCGCGTACGCCGATTGCAGTGAGATCGAATACTCCGTCGAGCAGCCGCCGAACAGTACCGCGATATTCTTTTTATCCATCTGTGTCGTCCTCCATTCCGAGAATCGGGGTGTCCGCCGGCAGCGGGTAGCCGATCTCGCAGATATTTTCGTACAAGGGTTCTTCCGAAAGAATTTTGCCGTCGTCGGCGCCGACCTGCCGCCGCACGATCGCGATGTGCTGAAAGACCGCGTCGCCGCGCCGAAAGTAGCGCAGATCCCGCCCGGCGATGTCGTACCGGCAGCGCTGCGGCCGGTTCGCGCGCAGTGTGCCGTAGAGGTTTTCGGCGTCGAACGCAAGGCCGATCTGGAACGTGTCCGCGCTCTCGTTTTTGACTTTCAGATCCAGCCACCCCTCGTAGACCGTCGCGTCCAATCCCTCGGGCTCGTCCTGCCGCGGCGTCGGGAAATCCTTGACGTCGTGGCCGTGCCGCTCGACGACGGTCAGCGGCGCGTGCAGGAACAGCGAGAACAGCAGGTTGCTCATCTGGCAGAGGCCGCCGCCCGGCGCGGTCGTCAGCCGCCCGTTCTCGACGCTCAGCCCGTCCCTGTACGGCGACCGCCGGTTCGCGTGCCGCACCGCCCCCCAGAACGAGAACGTCTCGCCCGGGCGAATCAACAGCCCGTCGAGCGGCTGCGCCGCCAGTTTCAGGTTGAACACCTTGTTGTCCTGATACACCATGTCGAAGCCGGTCGCGGTGTTGTAGAGCGCGCTGCCCGTCTCGAACAGCGGGTACGGCAGCGGCGCAGCGCTCTGCGCGGCCGCATAGCGCCTGCCGTCCAGCCGCATCTTCCCGTAAAAGCAGATTTTCCGCTGCCGGATCCGAAGCGGCAGCAAAAACGGAAAGAGTTGTGTCAGTCTTTTCCTGGGCAAAAGGGGGGTCCTCCGATCCGCGCCGCGTCCGCAGCGCAAATAAAGCGCGTCCTTACGGTATCATTCTACCGGGAAGGATCGCGCTGTTTCTGCGTATTTTATGGTTCATTTCCTAAGAAAATATTGCGGCGGTCTTGAGATTTTTTTAAAGGCCCCGCGCTACTCCGCCGGGTCGGCGCCGACGGGCTGCGCGGGCAGCTCGACCGTGAACGTGGTGTAGCCCCCCTCGCTCTCCGCAAAGATGCGCCCGCCGTGCTGCGTCACGATCTCGGTGGCGATCGCGAGCCCCAGCCCCGCGCCGCCGGTGTGGGTCGAGCGCGCGCTGTCGAGCCGGATGAACTGCTCGAAGATGACGGTCAGCTTGTCCTTGGGGATGTTGCCCTCGTTCTGGAACGCGATGCACACCGACGCGCCGGAGATGCCCGCGGCGATGCGGATGACGCTGCCGCGTTTGCCGTAGCTTGCGGCGTTTTTCAGGATATTGTTGAAGACCCGCGCGAGCTTGTCGCGGTCGCCGTACACCGCCAGATCCTCGGCGGCGTGCACCTCCGCTTTCATGTTCCGCGCGGTGAGCACCGGGTAGAACTCGTCGGTCATCTGCGCCAGCAGGGTGTAGAGGTCGATCTTCTCTTTTTCCAGCGCGATCGTCTGGTGGTTGTACCGCGCGATCTCGAAGAACTCGCCCACCAGTTTCTCCAGCCGGTACGCCTTGCCCAATGTGATCGAGACGTATTTCGCCTTCTGCGCGACCGGCATGTCCGGCGCCTCCTCCAGCAGGCTCAGATATCCGATCACCGAGGTCAGCGGCGTCTTGATGTCGTGCGCAAGGTACATGATCAGGTCGTTTTTCCGCTGATCCGCCATTTTCGCCTGCTGCTCCCGCGCGCGCAACGTTTTGCGCAATGTGTTGAGCTTTTTCTCCATGAACGCCATGTCCCCGGATAGTTTGATCGGCGTGTCCTCGTCCTGAATCAGGATATCGACGCCCCCGATGATCTCGTCGAAGTATTTGACAATCCGGATCAGCAGGAACCGGAACAAAAAGATGAAGCAGACCGCGATTGCCAGCCAGACAAAGACGACCACATTGTTGCGGATATAGCTGTAGTAGATGTGCATCGCATCTTCATAGCCGATGCGGAAAACGAATTGCAGCACGCGCACGATGACGTCCCCGCCCACCCCGGTCGCCTGAACAAGAAGCAGCATCACCAGCACGATGAACACCGCCGCCGCGACCATCGCGACAGCGTACCAGTAGAGTTTTCGCCGCAGATTGACGTACTCGGACGGCACTTTTTTATTTTTCAATTTTATAACCTACCCCCCACACCGTTTTGATGTACCTCGGGTTGTCGAAGGAGTCGTTCATCTTCTCGCGCAGATGGCGGATGTGCACCGTGATTGTGTTGTTGCTCTTGCTGAAGTACTCGTCGCCCCAGATCTCGTGGAACAGCTGTTCCGAGCTCACGACATTGCCGCCGCTCTCGCAGAGAATGCGCAGTATCGAGAACTCGGTCGGCGTCAGCGACAGCGGCGCGTCGTCGAGCAGGCACTCGTGGGTATTGACGTCCATGACCAGCCCCGAGCGCACAATCACGCTCTCGTTCCGGCCCGTCTCCCCGCCGTATTTCTTATATCGGCGCAGCTGCGCCTTGACGCGCGCGACGAGCTCGAGCGGACGGAACGGCTTAGTGATATAGTCGTCGGCGCCCAGCGTCAGTCCCGTGATTTTATCGATCTCGGCGTCCTTCGCGGTCAGCATCATCACCGGGTAGGTGTGCCGCTCGCGGATGTGCTGCAATAGCATCAGGCCGCTTCCGCCCGGCAGCATGACGTCCAGAATCGCGAGATCCAATTCCGTGTCCTCGATGCAGCGCAGCGCCTCGCCTGCGGTGTAGCATTTCAGCACCGTGTAGTTCTCGTTCTGAAGATACAGCTCGACCAGATCCGCAATCTCGTGCTCATCGTCGACCACCAATATCCGCGCGCCCATCGCCGTCCCCTCCCGCCGTCACTTACTGTCGTTATTTTACCAGATTCGCATTAATAAATCTAAGTTTTCGCCTAACGAATGATTAAGATTTTCTTAAAGGTGACCGGACGGCACAAAATAGCCCCGCCGCGTTGTTTTGCGGCGGGACCTTTGGTTGCATCGATAGAACGCGGTCTTTCGCGGCGGTGGCTTTACTCGGCGGGGCAGCCGAAGCCCTCGTCGAACAACGCGTCCAGCTCCTTCTTGTCCTGCGCCGTGAGCGGCTTGAACGGGGAGCGGCAGGGCCCGCAGTCGATACCGCGCCGGCCGAACCCGTACTTGACGGCGGAGAAGATCCCGGCCCGCAGCGTCACCTCGACACGGTGGTTGACGAGGCTTTGCAGTCGCGCGGCGCGCGCCATGTCCCCGGCGAGAAAGCTGTCCCGGATCCCGACGAAGGTGCGCGCGTACAGATTGATCGTCGTGCCGACCGCCGCGTCCGCACCCGCCGCCAACCCGGACAGAAAGATCTCGTCAAACCCGTTGTAGTAGATCTTGTCCGGAAATTGCTGTTTCATGCGCTCGAGCCCGTACAGGTCGGTCGAGGTGTGTTTGATGCCGATAACCGACGGCAGCGCCAACAGCTCCCCGGCGTTCTCCTTCGTGAACGAGACCCCGGTGAACTGCGGGATGTTGTAGAGAATGACCGGCAGTCCGGGCACGGCGCCGAGGACCTGACGGTAGTATCCGAGAATCTCTTCGGTCGAGAACTTGTAGTAGTAGGGCGGAATCATCGATACCGCGTCGGCGCCGCTGTCCATGGCGTGCCGCGCAAGTTCGATGACGTCGGCGGTGCGAACGGTGCCGACGTGGGCGATAACGGGCCGCGCGCCGCGCGCCGCTTTCACTACGGTTTCCAGCACCTGTTTGCGCTCGTCGAGCGAGAGCAGCAACCCCTCGCCCGAGGAACCGCAGCAGTAAAATCCCTCGGCGCCGTCGTCGATCTGCAGTCGTACGATCTCGGCCAGCGCCGCGTAGTTTATGCGCTCGTCGCCGTGCATCGGGGTGACCAGCGCCGAGAACACGCCCCGCAGCGCGTCGCGCGCTACCACGCCGTCCACCCGCCGTCGACCACGACGTTGGAACCCGTCATGTAGCGCGACGCGTCGGACGCGAGAAACACGATGACACCGTTGTACTCGTCCTCCTCCGCCATTCGGCCGATCGGCATGCGGGCGCAGTAGTTGTGCTGAAACGTCTTGTCCTGGGTGTCGCGCCGGACGCCGGACAGTGTCAGCGTGTTGACCCGGATGTTCTGTTTGCCCCAGTAGGTCGCGAGATAGCGGGTCAGGTTGTAGATCCCCGATTTCGCCGCCGAGTAGGCGACGGGCTTGATGAAGGGCACGCCGGTCTGCTCCTTTTTGTAGGCGTAGATGTCCTGAACCGGTGAGACGACCCCGTAGATCGAGCCGACGTTGATGATCGAGCCGCCTTTGCCCGCCGCAACCATTCGCCCGCCGACCGCCTGACACATCAGGAAGGTTCCGGTGAGGTTGACTTCCACCACCGCGCGGAACACCTCCTCCGGGAACGTCTCGAACGGGCCCGAGACCTCGGGCGGCGCGCTGGGCTGGGTGTCGATGCCCGCGTTGTTGACGAGGACATCCGGCGTGCCGAACGCGGCCTCGATGTCGTCGAGCGCGGCCTCGATCGCTTTTTTGTCGGTGATGTCGACCGCGTAAAAACGGACGCGCCCGCTCTCTGTCTCCTGCGGTGTAAAGTGCCGCGCAACGCGGTCGTCGCGGACGTCGCGGGCAAATACCGCGACGCGGGCGCCGCACGAGAGCAGCGTCTTCGTATACTGCACGCCCAGCTGGCCGAGCCCGCCGGTCACGATGCAGATTTTATCCTGAATGCCGAACAGCTTTTCTATCATTGCGTCTACCTCTAAAATGTGTATTCGTGCGCTGTCCGCACCATCGTCCGCAGGTTCTCAAGCGGCGTGCGAAAGGCGACAAAACAGCCGGTTCCCAGTATAAACCCCGATCCTTTGGTCTGTTCGATGCAGCGCAGCGACTGCGCGCGCACCTGTTCGGGGGTTCCGTTCAGCATCGTGTCCGCCGGGCTGAGATTGCCGATCAAGGCCACCCGCTCGCCGACCAGCTCTTTGCACACCGCGAGATCCATCGCCGAATCGATCTCGATCAGCTCGACGCCGGTATCGGCAAAGTCCGTCAGCATGCGGGTGTTGTCGCCGCAGATGTGCAGCAGGGTGTGCGCGCCGGTCCGGCGGCAGTCCTCCCGGACGGCGTCATATACTTTTTTGTGGTAGGGCTGCGCAAATTCCCGGTACATCGCCGGCGAGATCATGTTGCTCGACGCCAGCGAATCGCCCATGTAGACGAGATCGACGCCGACTTTGATCTGAGCTTTCAGAAAAGCGATGGTCGCCTCGGACGCGAGGCCGAGCAGGGTGTGCAGCGCCGCCTCCTCCGCGGGTTCGGCCTCGCCGCACATAATGTCCGCCAGCTTCACCAGAAAGTCCTGGGTGCCCAGCAGATAGGCCGCGATGGAAAACGGACCGGTTCCGGTTCCGCGCAGCGCGACCGCGCCGCCCAGCTTGCCTTTCAGCAGCTCCGCCGCCTCGAGATAGACATGCATGCGGCCGTCCTTGTACGGATCCGGCACCTTCAGCTTGTCGACGTCCTTGAGCGACGAGAGCGGCAGTTTTCGCGCCGTCGGCAGCTCGTTCTCGTAGTAGTCGAGCTCCATGCCGAAGCCCTCGGTGATGTAATAGGTGTCCGCCGCCGTGACCACGATGTCCTGCCCCAGCGCCTCCCACAGCGCGTACTGCGCGTCGGCGATGGTGCGTCCGTCGGTCACGTAGTCGTACAGTTTCTTTTTCGCAAACTCGCAGGCGTAGTACCCGACAAACGGCCCCGCGGGCAGCACATCGGGTTTTCGGTGCTCGATAGCGGCAAAGACGCGCTCTTTTGCGTTCATAGAATGATTCTCCTTATGTCAAATCGATCAGCACTTTGTAGGCTTTGCGCTCGGCGACGCGCCGATAGGCCTGCGCGATGTCCGCGAGCGGCACCGGGTTGTCGAGATCGACCCAGTCGCGGGCGTCGAGCGCGCCCCCGGCGATGCGCCGAAGCACCTCGTCGTGCGTCTCGGGCTCATCGTAACCGGCGCAGTAGACCCGAAAGTTTTTGTCGGTGCAAAACGGGTTGATGCCGTACTCGCTGCGGCCGTGCCAGCCGTAGACACCGACGATCGCGTTGTCCTGTACCAGCGGCAGTGCCGCGTTGACGCTGTCGGGCGCGCCGACGGCGTCAATGATGGCGGCAAATCCCGCGTCCGCCGCCTGCCGCAGCTGTTCCGCCGCGTCGGCGGCCTTGTAGTCGATGGCGCCTCGCGCGCCCAGCCGCAGCGCGTCGGCGTTGCGCGCCGCATTGCCGACCACCGTTACCCCTGCGCCGGCGTACACGCAGTGCGCGACAAAGGCCAGCGCGTTCGCGCCCGACCCGACGATCAGCACATTGTCGCCACGCCCGACCCCGAGCCGGTTCGTGTAGCTCAGTGTCTCGCGCCAGGTGATGATCATCGGCGCGGCGCGCTCGTCCACCGAGTCCGGAATAACTTTGTTGACGCGGCTCTTGTACCACTGGTCGCGGGGCAGTCCGTCGCGCGCCATCGCCTGCCAGTCGAGCGCGACGCCGTACTGGGCGAATCCGCCCCAGCAGACGCCGAGCCCGATCGCCGGCATCGGCGGCGCGCCGACCCGCGCGATGAGGTCGCCGATCTTGAAGTGCTCGACCTTCGCGCCGACCGCCACCACCCGCCCCACGCTCTCGTGCCCGAGAATGGCGGGGTAGGCGACCGGAAAGGGATGCTGTTTCTGCATCAGGCGCGTGTCGGTGCCGTAGCAGGGCAGGCCATAGCGCATCTTCACCAGCGCGCCGTAGGGCGGCAGTTCCGGAACCGGAACCGCGCGCACCGACAGCGCACCGTTTTCATCTAAAATCGCCGCGTGCATTGTCTCCATGATATCACCTTGCCAAAAGGGACGCCGAGATGTTCGGCGCCCCGGTCATTCTGTGTTTAGAGCAGGCCCAGATCCTTCATATTCTGCCGGAGGAATGTCATCTCCTCGGGACGGATGGGCGCAAGCGGGCCGCGCGGCGGGCCGATCTTGAGGCCGGTACGCAGTTCGATGGCGGGCCGCAGTACCGGGTTGGGATGGATGCGGCCGAACCGCGCCCAGGAGCGGCAGAAGCGGTAGATCTTCGTGAAGTTCTCGAGCGCCACGTCGTTCTTGCCCTGTTCGTAGGCGTCGAACACCTTGTTGATGATGTCGCCCAGAATGTGGGAGGAACCGCTGATGATGCCCTGCGCGCCCTGAATGATGGTCGGCAGCAGCATGACGTCGTCGCCGTTGAAGATGATGAACTCGGGGTCGATGTCCTGCGTGGCGAGCCGGTAGTCGAGCACCTGGTTCGGGTTGACGCCCGCCTCGTCCTTGATGCCGATGATGTTGGGGTGTTTGGCCAGCCGGGCACAGGTCTCGGGGTCGATGTTGACGCCGGTGAAGATCGGAATATTGTAGAGCATGATTTTCGCGCCGGTCTCCTCGGCGATGCGCCAGTAGTGGTTGTAGATCCCCTCCTGATCCGGCTTGACGTAGAACGGCGCGACGATCAGGCAGTAGTCGGCGCCCGCTTCCACGGCGGCCTTGGTCAGCAGAATCGTCTCCTTGGTCGAGGCGCAGCCGGTTCCGCAGATCAGCGCGCAGCGGCCGGCGATCGCTTTTTTCGCGGTCCGGTACAGCTGGACGCGCTCGTCGAACATCAGCGAGGACGCCTCGCCGGTCGTGCCGGTCGCGATAACGGAATCGCACATTTCGTTGGTGATGACATAATCGATCAGCTGTTCATAAACATCATAATTAACGTTCTCCTGTTCGTCAAACGGCGTGACCATCGGAATCGAGATTCTGCCAAAACCCTTGTTCGTTGTCTTCATGCTGTCGTTCCTTTCAAATTATCTGATGTATTATATTCTCTGTGCGTTGTGCGGACCGGCAAAAACCTGTCACCGATCGAAATATGTCTGATGTCTTTTTCATTATAACTTACTTAATTGTTTTGTCAACGGGCAATTTATTGCAATTTGATTAAATTCGGAAAAGTGATTGACAAATTATCGTGCACAACTTACAATGAAGTCGTCATACAATATCAATCAAGCAATCGTCGTCGTTCTGTTTCATTTTGTCTGATGTTTCCGATCGACGCTGTGCATTCGGTTGATTGATTGTATGTAAATTAATGTATTAGTTAAGGAGAAAGGCATGAAGAAAGTTCTTGTGTTCCTGTTGGTTCTGGTGTTGGCGTTTGCTTTTGTCGCCTGCAAAAAAGCCGAGACACCGACCGACCCCGTTACAGAAGAAAAAGTCTATGGTGACGACATTATTTTCGGTCTTACCACTCCGGTGACCGGCGCGCAGGCGGCCGGCGGTGAGCAGGCGCAAAAAGGCATGGAGCTGGCCATTGCGCAGATCAACGATGCCGGCGGCATCGAACTGTCTGACGGCTGGCATAAAATTGTGTTAAAAGTCGAGGACGATCAGGGCGATGCGACACTCTGCGACACCACCGTCCGCCGTCTCGCCTCCGAGGGCGCCGACTGCATCTTCGGACCGTACTTCTCCGGCATGACCATCGCGCTCGACGCAACGATGCGCGAGCTGCAGGTTCCGCTGGTCAACTCCGCCACTTCGGTTAAAATCCCCGAGCTCCAGAATGAGTGGATCTGGCGCAACCGCTGCGACGACGGCATCAACGTTCTGATTCTCGGCAAAGCCGTGATCGAGGACTACAAGGCTGCCAACGGCGGCAAAGTCGACGGCCTCAAGGTCGGCATCGTCTGCGTCAATGACGAGACCGGCACCTCGGTCGCCGAGAGCTACAAGAACTACTTCACCGAGCAGGGCGTCGAGTTCTACGTCGACCTCCACAACAAAGATGACAGCGATCTCACCGCGTACGTCCAGAAAGCGATCGCCGCCGGCTGCAACGCCTGGGTGTCCTCCACCCACGACACCGCCGCCGTGGCGCTTGCCAAAGCGATGTACGAAGCGGGTCTCCGCGACCAGATCGTCTACATGAACCCCATCATCGCCCAGACCCAGGTTCGCGAGATGATGGAAAACGAGTGGATTGAGGGCTGGGGCTGCGTGGCCGACTACTCCGCCACCGATACCCGTCCCGCGCAGGCCGCCTTCACCGCCGCCTGGGCTGCGAAATACACCGGCGGCCCGACCCCGGACGCCATGGGCGCGCTGTACTATGCCCACACCATGCTGGTCGTCGAGGCCATCAAGGCCGGCGATTCCTTCGAGCCCGCCGCGATCCGCGACTCGATCGCCGCGATGAACGGCTTCGAGAGCCTCATCGGCACCGTCTACGCAGGCCCGTACTCCAACCTGATCTACGAGATCGGTATCGCCAAGATCCAGAGCGG
>JAVBVJ010000072.1:0-14838 GCA_031554355.1 Oscillospiraceae bacterium | reverse complement strand
ATCTTCGATCGACATGCGAATCTAAAATACAAGTTTGGAAACAGAAGTTTTTGGGCGACGGGATACTACGTCAGCACGGTAGGTCTAAATGAAGCAACAATCAAGAAATACATCAGAGAGCAGGAGACTGCAGATCAAGCGATGGACAAGATTTCGCGGAAAGAATACGAAGACCCCTTTAAGGGTCAGCGCTAGGTAATCCATCCACTGGGGCTTGAACAAAGTGAAAGCCCAGCGTCATTTAGGCGCTGGGCAGTTTTCAGCCCTTATAGGGCTTGTGCATACCACGCCTTTTAGGCGTGGTTATGATTCACTAGTCACTAATAACTAACAACTAGTCACTATCTGCCTACTTCTTATTTTTCCACTCCTGTATCCACTCCTCGATCTGGAAGCGCACGACGTAGCGGTCGCCGTGCTGCAGGATGGCGCGCTCCGCGTCGGTGTACTGTGCCAGCGCTGCCTCGACATCGGCGTCGGTCGCCGCGGGCAGGCAGAGCTTCGGGTAGAGGACGCACCACCAGTTCTTGCCGTCCGCCGCGCCGAGCTCGACGCGCAGCGCCGTGTAGAAACCCGCGGGCAGTGTGACGCCGCCGTAGTCGCGCCGCTCGAAGAACATCGAGACGACCTCGGCGTGCGCCGTGTAAGGCAATCCGTTTTCGCGCAGCACGGCGTTCGCGGTCTGTTCGAGCGCGGCGAGGTTCACCGACACCAATGTCTGCGCCGCCTGCACATCGTCGCTCTGCGAGAACAGCAGCTCGCTGTGGTTCAGCAATGCGTCGCGCACCGCGAGTTTTACGGTCTGGTCGGCATCGCTGTCCGAGTTGGCGATGACGTGCAGCCGAAGCGTGCCGTCCCGCAGCGTCCGGCTGTTGCGGGAGTAGGGGATCTGGAAAACCGCCGCCGCGATGCACACGACCAGCGCGATCAATATGGAACGTTCAATTCGTTTCAAAAGAATAACGCCCCCTTTCTTGCAGAAAGTGTGGGCGTTTCTGGAAAATTTATACAATCAAGAATTAGCGCTCGGAAATAATATCGACGCCGAACGGAACAGGCTGCACCGTGCATGCCCACATTTTTTTGAGCCGCAGGCTGTCGCAGCAGCGCTGTGCCGCAAGCGGATTCGCGAAGACGCCGAACACCGCCGCGCCCGACCCCGTCATGGTGGCGCCCAGCGCCTTGTTTTTCAATAGCATCGCCAGCAGCAGATTGATGTCCTCGTCGGGACAGGCGCTGCAGAACGCGTTGCCGACCGCCATCGCCATCCGTCCGGTGTCGCCCTCGGCGAGATGCGCCGCGACGCGCGCGATATCGGGGTGCTGCACGTCGGTCGCGCTGTCGTAGGCGGCGAACATGGTGCGGGTCGAGCGCCCGCGGTTCTCCATCGCCAGCAGAAGCGAGTAGCTGCAGCGGTCGTCGACCGGCTCGACGATCTCGCCGATGCCGCCGACGCGCGCACAGCCGCCGGTGATACAAAACGGAACATCCGCGCCGAGGGTGAGCCCGACCGCGCACAGTTCCGCTTCGTTATAATTTAGATGCCACAGCCGGTTCAGCCCGACGAGGACCGCCGCGGCGTCCGCCGACCCGCCGCCCAATCCCGCCTGGGACGGAATGCGTTTCTTCAGCCGGATTTTGACCGCGGGATCTTTCACCCCCGCGGCGTCGGCCAGCGCGGTAACCGCCTGAACCGCCAGATTGCGCTCGTCGCTCGGGATGTAGGGCGCGCCGTCGATGGCGATCGAGACGCCGCCGCTTTCGGCGCGCTCCAGCTCCACCGTATCGTACAGCGACACCGACCGGTTGATCATGTCGAGCAGATGGTAGCCGTCGGCGCGCCGGCCGGTGATGTCGAGCGCCAGATTGACCTTGGCGTGGGCGTTCAGCGTGAGCGTGGATGCGGGCATCACTTTCCTCCCCCTCCGAGCCGCGTTTTGATCGCGATGGCCTGCGCGGGGCAGACCTCGTGACAGCAAAAACAGCGGATGCAGTCGTGCGGATGAATCTTTGCGCGCTTGTCCTGAACCGTAATGATCTGTTTCGGGCAGATTTCGGCGCACCGGCCACAGCCGATACAGTTGTTTTGGATGACAGGCCGCGGCTCGTTCCACCGCAGAATCCGCGAGAACAGGGTGCTCGCGAGCGCCGGCGCCATGCGGATCAACTTGCTGTTGATGCTGGCCGGATACAACAGATCGGTCAGCGGCTGCTCGACCCAGGTGCGGTCGCCTGTTACGGCGATGTCCGCCGCGGACGCAGGCGCCAACCCCAGCCGGATCGAGGCGGCGACCGAGATCGCACTGCGCTCGTCGAACCCGACCATGTGACACAGCGCGCGGTCGAGGCAGAACGGGTCGGTCGACCCCGCGAGAAGGCCGAACGCGCGCGGCGTGCCGCCCATCGGCCCGTCGCCCTCCATGCCAAGGACGCCGTCGACGATCGAGACCGCCGGTTTCAGCACCGCCGCAAGACCGCACAGCATCTCGCCGAACTTGTCGGCGTCGGTGTACAGGACGTGCTGTTTGGCCTTGGTCAGCCCCGGGACCGCGCCGAACAGGTTCTTGACCGACAGCGTCAGCCCCGCCAAGGCGTGGGTCTTGAGCTTGGCGAGGTTGATGAGTACCGGTGCTTTTGTAAAGACCTCCATCAGCTCCATCATGCCCATGTTGAAGGGCAGCAACACCCGCCCGGAGGTCGTGTTTTCATTGAGGGTGACGCCGTCCTGTACCAGATCCGCCATGCCACTGATGCGATAGAGCTTGCGCATCCGCGCCGACGAGGGATCGCCGGACGGGCTGTCCGCGATGACAATGTTTCGGACGCCGCGCTGTTTCAGGGCGTCGATGACGGCGGCGACGACGGCGGGATGGGTTGTCACGGCGCGTTCCGGCGCGGCCTCGGTCAGCAGATTGACTTTCAGAACCACCGTCGTTTCGGGTTTCAGCTGTTTTTCGATCTCGCAGGCCGTCAGAATCTCCTCGACCGCCTCCCGCAACGTCGGACTGTCGTACCCGTCAACCGCGCGCACCAAAACTGCCGCCATAAATTATAGCTCCTCTAGAAATTCCTCTATTCTGTTCAGCGCCTCGGTGAGATGCTCGATCGAGTAGGCGTAGCACACCCGGACAAAGCCCTCGCCGCAATCCCCGAACGAATCGCCGGGGACCACCGCCACGTTTTTAGTATACAGCAACCTTTCGCAGAATTCCAGAGATTTCATGCCGGTCGACGCGACGGACGGAAAGACATAAAAAGCGCCCTCGGGCTCGAAGCAGGGCAGCCCCATCCCGTTGAACCGCGCCGTCACGAATTGGCGGCGGCGGTCGTACTCGCGCATCATATCCTGCACGTCGTCGTCGCACTCGCGCAGCGCGACGATGGCGGCGTACTGGCTCGTCGTCGGCGCGCACATGATGGCGTACTGGTGGATTTTGTACATCGCCGCGATGATCTCGGCGGGCCCGCACGCGAACCCGAGCCGCCAGCCCGTCATCGCGAACGCCTTCGAGAACCCGTTGACCACGACGGTGCGGCTGTGCATCTCGGGGCTGATCTCCGCGATCGAGACATGCCGCTCGCCGGTGTAGGTCAGCTCGGCGTACAGCTCGTCGGACAGCACCGCGATGTCGGTGCCCTCCAGCACCGCCGCGAGCTCCTCGAGATGCTGCCGGTGCATCACGGCGCCGGTCGGGTTGCTCGGGAACATCAGGATCAGCAGCTTGGTTTTGGGCGTAATCGCGGCTTTCAGCTCCTCGGCGGTCAGGCGGAAGCTGTTCCTGGACTGGAGCGGAACCGGCACAACGACGCCGCCGCAGAGATGCACGATGGGTTCGTAACACACATAGCACGGCATGGGCAGAATGACCTCGTCGCCGGGATTGATCAGCGCGCGGATGCACATGTCGATGGCCTCGCTGCCGCCCACCGTCACCAGCGTCTGGTCGGTGCCATAGCTCAGATTATATTTGCGCTTCATGTACTGCGCAACCTCGGCGTTCAACTCCTCCAATCCCGCGTTCGAGGTGTATCCCGTGATGCCGTCGCGCAGCGACGCGATGCCGGCCTCCCGGATGCGGAGCGGCGTCACGAAGTCGGGCTCCCCGATGCCGAGCGAGATACACTCGGGCATCTCGGCGGCGATCGAGAAAAAGCGGCGGATTCCGGAGGGTTTCATGCTCTGACACGCGGTCGAAATTATTTTGTTGCAATCCATCATTTTCACCTTATAAACTAAATGTTTGTCTGATTTGCGATTTCGGATTAATTTTTGCGGCTGGCGTAAACTTTCCTTATTATATAGAGTTCTTTCGGGAAAGTAAACACATATTTGCGAAAGCCGATGAAATACTAAAAATATAAGGCCGGATTCGGGAACAACCGAAGAAAGTCAGGAGGAAAAAATGATCTTCAAGAAAATCGGCGGGGTACTGTTGCTGTTCGGCGCGCTCAACTGGGGGCTGATCGGGCTCTTCGACTTCAACCTCATAGCGTGGGTGGCGGGTGGCGCGGCGACAATGTTCGCGCGCATCGTCTATGTGCTGTTCGGCGCGGGACTGCTCTTCTACCTGCTGGGCTGGCTGCGGTCGGCGCAGGAACCGGACGCCGACCCCGACCTCGAGTAGCGCCCGCCCATGTGCAAAAAAACAGCGCTGCCGCTCTGTGCGGCAGCGCTGTTTTCTATTCGATGGTACCGACGCCCCACTGGTTGCCGGTCTTGACCGCGAACCGTCCGCCGGGCATCGGGAGGATCTTCTGGTAGGTGCAGGGGATGACGACCGCGCCCTGTTCGTCGATGACGCCGTACCCCTCTGTGGTGCGCACGACGGCGTACCCGCCCATAAACCGGTAGGAGAACGCCGGGGCGACGACGGTACCCGCCTTATAGTTGTGCAGCTCCCCGTGGGACGGCAGGTACAGGAACGCCGAGATCGGCGCGAGCATGGCGTTCAGGTAGGTGTACTTCCCGTCCTTCTGCACCGCCGCAAAGCCGTTGTAGAAGAAATCGGCGTACTCGTAGTTCTCGCGGGTCACCAGAGCGCCGCCGCTGTCGCAGAAGTCGTAGTCGCCGCGGTACTCGGGGTACATACCGCCGAACGCCTCGTCGGGCAGCATCTTCGCGTAGCGGACGGGAAAGTAGGCCGGGGGGCCGGTCGCACCCGCCTCGCTCAGCTTCACATATCCCATGTCGTAGGTGACGTAGATCTCGTCGTTCTCGTAGTCGTAGACGTACTCCAACGAACCGCCGCCGTGGCCGCCCATCGGCAGCGTGAGGTCTGCAGGAACGGTGACATCGGTGATGACGTCCCCGGTGGTACTGATGATATGCAGCTCATCCATCTGACAGAGGAAGGGTTGCTGCACCGAGACGGCCTCGACCGCGATGTTCAGCGCGCCGTCGAGCAGACCGTAGCGGTCGCCGTCCTTGTAGACGAGATAGTTGCTGCCGGAATAACCCGCGTCCGCGTAAACGTTGATGGTCTCGACGTCGTCGAACATAAATTTCGGCTCGACGACCCACACAAACGTCGGTTCCTTCGGTTGTTCCGGCTGTTCCGCGGGCGGATCTTCCTGCTGCGGCGCGGTCGGGTCCTCCTTCGGGTCCTGATCGCCGAGCGAAAAAAGGGAACAGCCCGCCAGAGAGAGAACAATTATCAGAGACAAGACAACGCTCGCTGCTTTTTTCATGTTTCCGCGCCTCCTGATTTAAAATGACACCGTCATTTTACCACGCGAAATGTGAAAAAATCAACGCATGCGGCGCCGCCCGAAAATCCGGTTGTTTTTTGCGGAGTTTTGCGATACGATAAAGCCAAAGGGGATGATACGATGCGCAAAACAGCGGCCGTCTTCGGCGCCTCAGGGGTGTTAGGCGGCGCCATCGTCCGCGCGCTCGCCGCGGACTACAACGTCGCGGCGTTCTGCTACCGATCTGCGGACACCGCCGGGGCGTTGGCAAAGGAATTGAACGACAGCGGACAGGCGGTGCGGGTTTTTACCTGCGACATCCGCAGCGGCATCGCGGTTCAGCAGTCTGCGGCGCAGGCGGCGGAGGCGTTCGGGCCCGCCGACGTGCTCGTCAACTGCGCGGGCGTCGCGCTGTACGGGCTGATCACCGACGCGGGCGACACCGATTTTACCGATCTGTTCGACGTCAACGTCCGCGGCGTCTTCCACACCTGCAGCGCGTTTCTGCCCGCCATGATCGCGCGGAAACAGGGCGCGATCGTCAACATCAGCTCGGTCTGGGGCATCGGGGGCGCATCCTGCGAGGTGCTGTACTCGGCGTCCAAGGCCGCCGTCATCGGTCTGACCAAGGCGCTGGCGAAGGAGGTTGCCCCAAGCGGCGTCACCGTCAACTGTGTCGCGCCCGGGTTCGTCGATTCCCCGATGAACAGCACGCTGACCGAAGCCGAGCGCGCCGCCTTTCTCGAGACTGTTCCGCTCGGCCGCGCCGGAACCCCGGAAGAGGTCGCGCAGACTGTTCGCATGGTGCTGGATAACCGCTACCTGACCGGGCAAATCATCAGCCCGAACGGGGGAATGATATAGTTGCTAGTTGTTAGTTGTTAGACACTAGTAGATGGTAGTGCCGCGCGCAAGCGCGGCACATTGGATTAAGAGCATGCGATTCCTCGTTTCACTCAAGCTGACCGACAGAGGATTCGTCTTTTGCCCTTAATTTCAAAATGCCGCGCGAAAGCGCGGCATTTCCTGTCACTAGTGTCTAACAACTAACAACGAATAACTATAAGCCCAACGCAGCGGACGACTTTCGCCGCCCGCTGCGTCAGACTGAAGACAACCCGCTTAAGAGAGCTTGCTCAGCCTAAGCGACCGTTTCGCGATATGATCCCCAAAGAAGAAACCGCCTTGCGCTGGCGATTCTGAATCCGGATCCGATTGATTACCTCGGTGCTGCGTCATACTTTAATAAACTACTATAGTAATACCACTTTACACAGGCATAATTGTGTCGAATTCGGGCGAACGCAAGCTCTCTTTGTACTTTTTTGCCGGATATGTTGAAAAATTCTAAACAAAGCCGCCCGCGCGTAAGATGAACTATCTGAACAAGGGCGGTATTGCGATGAGACGCGCGCATCGGTTCCGGCGGCGGCAGACCCGCCGACATTCCTTCCGGCTGCTGCATATGGCGGCGCTGCTGGTCGCGCTGATCGCGCTGCTGGCCTGTTTCCGGACGCTCCGGCAGCGGGAGCAGCGCGTGGTGCTCGCCGCGTTCTCGCTGCAACCCCGCGCGGCGGACGCGGCGCAGAGCGAGCGCGACGCCGTGCGGAGCTTCCGCGAACTGCTGTGCGACGCCGGGTCGCTCGCGGACGGGCGCGACCTGCGCGCGCAATCCGTTCTGTACGCGCGGTACTACGGGAGAACGCCGCCCGGCGTGGCCGAGCTCGAATCGTTGCTGGCGCAGCTGGCGGAATCTGAATCGCCGAGCTGGCTGTCGCGCGGTATGGCGGCGCGCGCGGACAGGGTTCAGCGCATCCTGGAACAGGTGCTGTACGGCGGCGACACCAATGCGACCCAAAACGAGATCGCGCAGATGACGCAGACTGAGATCGTCGAGCTGCGACAGCCTTTTATCTCGCCGATCGCCTCGTTCTACGGCAGCTGGACGGCCTATGTCACCTCGGGGTACGGCCCGCGCAGCAACCCGACATCGCTGTCCCCTGAAACCACTTTTCACGCCGCGCTCGACATCGCGCCGCCCAAGGGCACCGACATCGTGGCCGTCGCCGACGGCATTGTGTTGTTCGCGCGCCGCTCCCGCGTCGATTACGGCAACCACCTCGCGATCGACCACGGCGGCGGCATCGCGACGCTGTACGCCCACTGCGACAATCTGTACATCCGCGCCGGGGACACCGTGCGGCAGGGACAGCTCATCGCCTCGGTCGGCGAGAGCGGCAACGCCACCGGCCCCCATCTGCACTTCGAGGTGTTGGAGGGCGGGCGCACCGTCAACCCGCACCGTTATCTGCCCCATGCCGACGATTGGTGAAAGCCGGGGATCAATCGTCCCGCGAAAAATATAGGGATTATAGTGACTGGTTGCCGGTGATTAGGGCAGATAGTGACTAGTTGTTAGTGATTAGGAACTAGTGAAAGGAAATGCCGCGCGCAGCGCGGCATCTTATAATTAAGAGCAAACAAATGACCGTCATTGCGAGCGCAGCGAAGCAATCCGGACACCGAGCCAAAAAGGGGTTATCTTTCTAAGCGAAGGGTGGGCGGGTAAGCCGGGGTGGCGAATTCGGCGCGTGCCTTTCCTCAGCCCTATCAGCTTTCGAGGCACGATAACCGGGTCCGGATTCTGATAACTGCAATTCATCCTCATCATGCTGGAAATGACAGAAGAAGACGCCCTTCATTCTAAAATGCCGCGCGTAGCGCGGCATTTCTATTCACTAATAATTAATAACTAGTCAACTAGTAACTATCTGCTTATCCTTCCCGCGCGCCCATGCCGGGCTCATAGTAGACCCACTGGTTTTTGCCGCGCTCCTTGGCCTGCCGCGACGCCGTGTCGGCGTCGACGATCAATGCGTCGATCAGTATGCCGTCCTTCGGGTATGCCGCGACGCCGATGGATGCGCCGATGCTGATGTCCTTGATCGCAAGCCCGGCGACGTCCCGGCAGATCGCGCCGCAGACAGCCTCGACATCGCTGCTCTCGGGCAGCAGCACGACGAACTCGTCGCCGCCGACGCGCCCCAGCAGATCCTGCGGGGTCAGGTTCTTCTCAATGGCCGCGACGACCTGTTTCAGCGCGTCGTCGCCGTAGTCGTGTCCGTAGGTGTCGTTGATGGTCTTGAAGTTGTCGAGGTCGATGTACAGCAGCGAGAACTTCTTGCCCGTGTTCTCGCACGACGCGATCAGTTCCTTGGCGCTGCGCAGCAGATACATGCGGTTGTAGGTGCCGGTCAAAAAGTCGTGCTCGGCGTAAAAGAGCGTCCGCTCCTCGATCTCCTTGCGCTTGGTGATGTCCGAGAGCGTGCCGCCAACGACCCAGTGATCCAGCTGTTTCGCGAACGTGACGCGCAACATAATCCAGCTGGCGCCGGGCATCGTCGCGCGCAGTTCCTGCGAGAACAGACCCTCGGTCTTCTGTTGCTGCATCGCCAAAAATTTCTGAAGCCGGCTGTGGTGCCGCGCATGAACCGCATTCAGCAAAATCTCCTCGAGCTCCTCCCACGTGAACGACTCCTTGTGGGGGACCGCCAGAATCTGACAGAACATCTCGGACAATATGATGCTGTCGGTCTTGCTGCTGTAGTATAAGATGCCGTCGTTGGCGCCGCTGACCGCCGTCGAGAACTGCTCCTTCGCCATCTCGAGCGACTGGTTCGCGGAGGACAAGGTGCGCGACAGCGCGAGGTTGCGGCGGTACAATCGGATGACGCCCAGCGTGATCGCCGTAAACACCAGCACCGCAAGCCCCGAGTAGATCACGATGTTCCGGTTGGCGATCTCCTGGTTGCGCAGGTACTCCGAGCTGTGTTTCTGGAAGTGGCGCAGATGGAACGACTCGAGTTGGTTCGTCTCCTTGATGATGCGGATCTGCTCGTTGATCTCCCGCTGCAGATCGACCAGATCGGGGCGGATCAGCAGGCCGACCTCCAACGGAATCACCGTCTCGTCGTGAAAAATCGTCGTCGCGTAGACCTTCGATTTAATGGTGTAGTAGTTGGAGATCTCGCGCTCCTCGAACCAGATATCGATCTCGCCGGCGGCGAGCGCCGTCGCCGCCTCCTCGTACTTGTCAAAGATGACGACGTTTTCCAGCCCCATCTGCATGACCAGATAGTTGTACGGGTATTTTTTATGCACGATGCCGATGCGGTAATTTTTGTAATCCTCGGGCGTCAGCGTTCCGATGTCCTGCCGTGTCACGGCGCCCCACTGGAACTCGAACACGGGGTCGCTCATCAGCATGTACTGCTGCGTCACCGGCGTGATGACGCGCCACCCGAAGATCGCGATTTCCTCACTCTTCGCCAGCTCCTCAAGGTTGTCGATCGCGAGATTCTCGAACCGGTACTCGAGCTTGTATTTCGTGTTGGCGAAGATCGCGTAGTTGACGTCGATCTCGTACCCGAAATAGCCCTCATCGGTGCTGACACGAAACGGCGCGAACTCGAAGTCGGCCGCGTAGACGATGGGGATGCGGTCCTCGTCGGGAATGGCCTCGACTTTCGACTCGGGGAAAATCTTATCCCAAAAAAGCGCGAAAAAAGCCACGATCACCGCAACAATTACACAGACCAGAATTACCCAGCGCGACTTTCGTTGTTTTTCCGTGTTGTTCATCCGCATTCCTTTGTTGATTGTAACGGTCAATCAAAAAATCTATCTAATAATATAATTACTTATCGCTACGGAAGCAGTTTATCATAACTCATCTGTTCTGTAAATCACTATTTTATCACCACATTAAAGCAACGGACGGCGCACCGCGCTGTCCGCTGCGGATTTTCAGCATGCTCAGCGCCGGTATTGTCCCGAAAAACCGCTATTTGTGGTACAGTTTTTTGGTTTGATAGTAGGGGTCGCAGGTCAGGTTGACGCCGATTTTGCGGAACACGTTTTCGTCGACCTGCGACAGAATCACGGTCGAATGCGCCTCGCAGCGGTTCAGCTTCTCCAGCTGCTGCATCGCGCACTCGGCGACGGGATCGGTCGCCGCGCAGATAGTCAGCGCGATCAGAATCTCGTCGGTGTGCAGGCGCGGGTTGGTGTTGCCGAGATGGTTGATCTTCAGGTCTTGAATCGGCTCGATGATGCTCGGTGAGATCAGAGTGACCTCGTCGGGGATGCCGCCCAGCGTTTTCAGCGCGTTGAGCAGCGCGGCGGACGATGCGCCGAGCAGCGACGTCGTTTTTCCGGTCACGATGGCGCCGTCGGGCAGCTCGATGGCGACGCCGGGCAGGCCTGTCCGGTCCGAGACGCCGCGCGCAGGCAGCACCACCGCGCGGGTCTCCGGCGTCAGCTCGAGACGCCGCATAATTAATTCGATTTTCGCGGACTCCTCCTCGTTGATCTCGCCCTTGCGCTCCCGGCAGCGCGCCAAGAAGTAGCGGCGGATGATCTCGTCGCTCGCGGCCGCGCGCACCGCGTCGTCATCGGTGATACAGTAGCCCGCCATGTTGACGCCCATGTCGGTCGGCGACTGGTACGGGCATTCCCCCATAATCTGGCGGAAGATCTCGCGCAACACGGGGTAGATCTCGATGTCGCGGTTATAGTTGACCACCGTTTTTCCGTACGCCTCGAGGTGGTAGGGGTCGATCATGTTGACGTCGATCAGGTCGGCGGTCGCCGCCTCGTACGCGAGGTTGACGGGATGCTGCAGCGGCAGATTCCAGATCGGAAACGTCTCGAACTTGGCGTACCCCGAGCGGATGCCGCGCCGGTGGTCGTGGTAGAGCTGCGACAGACAGGTCGCCATCTTTCCCGAGCCGGGCCCGGGCGCCGTGACCACCACGAGCGGGCGGGTCGTCACGATAAAGTCGTTCTTGCCGTAGCCGTCCTCCGACACAATCAGCCGCACGTCGGAGGGGTAGCCCTTGATCGGGTAGTGGCGGTAGACCTTGACGCCCAGCGCGCCCAGTTTTTGTAAAAACGCCTCGGCGGTCGGCTGGCCAGTAAAATGGGTCAGAACAACGCCGCTGACGTAGAGTCCGATCGCGGTAAAGGCGTCGATGAGGCGCAGCACATCGAGGTCGTAGGTGATGCCGAGGTCGCCGCGCACCTTATTCTTCTCGATGTCGTACGCGTTGATGGCGATAATGATCTCGGCCTCGTCGCGCATCTGCATCAGCATGTTCACCTTGCTGTCGGGGCAAAAGCCGGGCAGCACGCGGGCGGCGTGGAAATCGTCGAACAATTTGCCGCCGAACTCCAGATACAGCTTTCCGCCGAACTGGTCGATGCGGCGCTTGATGTGTTCGGATTGTTTCAGAACATATTCGTTGTGGTCAAATGCCGGAAAAAACATGGATGTTCTCCTTATTCAATTCGTCCTAAAGACCATTATAAAGCAAAATTGTTAATAAATCAGCGCAGCTGTTTTCAGCGGCGAGTCCTACCCGCCGGCAAGCAAGGATTGCGCCTGGGTGTGCGATCGAAAACAGGGCCGCCGTGTCGCCGGCATCGGCGGTATCCTGTCACAGGCGAAAAATCACGCGCGCGGATGCTGCGACGGTTTTATTATAACCCACCGCGCCGCGGCAATCAATCGTTTTCAATTAACGCGGATTGTGTTATACTGCAAAAAAACGGACGGATTGAGCATGAGCGAAAAAACAACCATCATCTGCAGCCGCTGCGAGAAGGAAATCGAGGTCGAACCCGGCATGACCGCGGGGTTCTGCCTGTTCTGCGGCGCGCCGTTCCAGATCAGCGCGGCGAGCGGCGAGACGCTGCAGTCCCACGCCGAGACACTGTACAACGAGGGGCACTGGGCGTCGCTGCTCGCCTACATTCAACACGAGGACACCGACGCATACCGCCTGTACCGCGCGGCCGCCGCGCTCCACAAGACGGTGGACGACTACGCGGACGCGGCGCAGACGCTGTACGACAACACGCGCAAAAAAAGCGTCCTCACAATGATCATCGGCCGCAACGCCTACGCCGACGACCCGATGCACAGCCTCTTTCATGTGAGCGTCGCCGAGGACATCGACCGCTTCGTGGCGCTGGTCGTCGCGACGCCGTCGGAGGCCGCGCTCGGCCGCAAGCTGAGCGGCGATCTCGTCCGCTTCTTCACGCAGGAGAAGTATCCCGAGAACAACCCTGTTTACTGGAGCTTTGTCGCCTGCGAATTTTTGATCTCGCCGCTGCTGCCGCTGATGGACACCGATGCGCTCGCGGAGGTCTACGCCGAGTACACGCGCAAAAACCCGCCCAACCAGACGCTGCCCAACCAGAAAAAGCTGAAGGATCAGATGGCCGCGCTGCTGGCGAAAGCGGGCATCGACGTGCCGAAGGAGCCCCGCTTCCGTTTCAGAAGGGGTTAGCGCTTTTGTGAAAACCGTTTTCGCGCACCCCGTTCGACGCAATCAAGACGAACGTCCGAGCTATATTGACCGCGCGGAGTAACAGCGCGCCGCGCTTCGCCGCGGCGCGCTTTCGACTGTGATTTATCCGTGTTTTCTCTGTTGAGGTACCCGATGAAAAAGATGATCTCTGTTTTGCTCGCGCTTGTTTTCTGCCTTTCGCTGGCGGCCTGTCAGCCCGAACCACCGGCCGTGGCGGTCCCCGACCCGCCTGCCGAGGCGTTGGCGCTCAACCCGCTGACCGGCGAGAGGACAATGGCGGCCGACCGCGTCGGACAGCGCGTGTACGGCGTCGACATCAACAACTACATCGAATGCCTGCCGCAGTACGGCATCGCGCGCGCCGACGTCGTTTTCGAGTTCGAGACCGAGGGCGGCATCAGCCGCCTGCTCTGTCTGTACGCCGACATCCGCGGCATCGAGCATCTCGGCCCGATCCGCTCCTACCGCCGCTACTTCCTCGATGTCTGTATCCCGCTCGACGCGCTGCTCGTCCACTGGGGCGTCGCGACCTCGTCGGCCTACGAGCGGGCGCAGTATCTGGATTACAGCTCGGTCTCCGCCGATATCTTTCCGGAGGTACTGACCGACGAACCCGCGCGGGACGGCATCTACAGCCCCGAATCCTCCATTTTCGTCAGCGGCGACAAGGTCGCGGCGTTCTGCAGCGACCACGCCAGCCTGAACCGCGCGTCCACCTTTACCGGCACGCTGTTCGACTTCCTGTCCGAGGGCGAGACCGTCGCCGCGGCGGAGAGCGCACAGTCGGTCTACTTCCCGTTTTCCGCGGTCTTTCTCGATCCCGCGGCGGCGCACAGCCCCGACAACCCCTACCGCTACGACGGCGACCTGCGCTACGACGCCGACAGCGGCTTGTATCTCAAGTATCAGCACGGGCAGCCGCAGATCGACGCGGGTGCAGAGGACGAGCAGCTGCGCTTCACAAACGTCCTGATTCTGCTGACGCAGGTCGACACGGAAGAGAACGGCGTCACGAAGGATTTCCGCTTCGAGTTCGGCGGCGAGGGCTACTACCTGACCGGCGGCGGGGTGCAGAAAATCCACTGGATGAAGGAGGGCGCCGACGGCCTGTTCCGCCTCTACGGATCGGACGGCCTGCCGTTAAAAGTCCGCACCGGCAAGACCTATGTCGCCTGTATTGATAAGAGATTGAAGGAAGAGGTTGTGTTTGAATAGAGTTACTAGAACAAATGATTGTTGGTTACATGTTGTTTGTTGATTGCAGTGCCGCGCGCAGCGCGGCACTATTAGAATAAAAAGCTCCCCGTCTGTCATCCGGATCGGAGCGAAGGATCTTTTCCTTCATCACCCGGATTCTTCATTTCGTTCAGAATGACAATAAAGAAATGCCGCGCACAGCGCGGCATTTCTTTTAACTAGTTGCTACTGTCGTTCGCCGCCCCGGCTTACCCGCCCGCCCTCCCGGATTGAAGTGGGGCTTTGCCCCGCCCCCCGGTTGATGAGACGGCGGCGAACTTGCTTAATCGTAGTCTATGACCTTCAACCGTTCGCGCAGAGCGACACTAGCAACTATGTCCTTGACCTTCATCCCTTAATTCCAATGTGCCGAGCGAAGCAAGGCACTTCCATCATCTAGCTGTAGCTTTACACTTGAAGTGCAACAGTGAGAAAAAGATAATGACTCAAGAAGCCAAAGCCGGTAGAATGGGAGTTGCGAGACAACCATCGAAAGGCAGGCAAAATGAGTCATTACACACATCTTACCATAGAAGAGCGC
>JAVBVJ010000142.1:0-11377 GCA_031554355.1 Oscillospiraceae bacterium | reverse complement strand
GGCCCGCAACTATCACATAGTCATTAGCGATTGATGAATAGTTATTCGTGAATAGGTTCGCCGTCGCTGCCAACCTTCCGCGGGAGTCGCTCCGCACAAACGGGAAGGGTCAAGAACCGAACCCCATCAAGTTCGCCGCCGGCTCTTCATCAGGGGGTTTGGGGTGAAACCCCATTTTCATTTGGGCGGGTGGGCGGGTAGGCCGTGGCGGTGAACGGCTGGTAGTGACTAGGTTTTAGTGACTAATGATTAGGTGAGCTCCGCGAAAGCTGTAAAGGTCAAGGACGTCGGTCATCTCCACTTAACTCGAAAACTTTACTTCAAAAACTGTTTAAAAGTTTCCTCGCACGTTTCGATACGAGCGCCGCAGCGCGAATGCCGAAGAGAACCGCCGCAAAGCGGCGGTACGCTGTCGCTACCAACCTTTCGCGGGAGGGCGAAAACAAACGATCGTCATTGCGGGCACGGCGAAGCAATCCGGTTCCCCTGACGCTCTTACATTCAAAGTGCCGCGCTTTCGCGCGGCACTTCCATTCACTAGTCACCAATCACCAACTACTAGTCACTATATCACTAACAACTGGCCACTAACTGCACTATTTTATTTCTTGGCCCTTGCGGCTTTCTTTTCGAGTGCTTTTTTGGCCGCCGCCACGATGTCGCCGGTCTCCATGTGCATCGTTTTGGACAGATAGTCGAGCTTGCCGACCTCGCCGAACCGGTCCTGAATACCGACGCGGATGACGGGGACGGGCAGCTCCTCCGAGAGCACCTCGGCGACCGCGGAACCCAAACCGCCGATCACGTTGTGGTTCTCCGCCACGACGACGGCGCCGGTCTTGCCCGCCGATGCCAGCACGGCGTCGCGGTCGACCGGTTTGATGGTGTGGATGTTGATCAGCTCGGCGTTGATGCCCTCTTTGTCCAGTTCCGCGACCGCCTCGAGCGCGCGGTGCACCATGATGCCCGACGCGAAGATCGACACGTCGGTCCCGGCGCGGAGCAGATCGGCCTTGAACAGATCAAACTGATAGTCGGGCCCGAAGACATCGTCGACCGCCTTGCGGAACATGCGGATGTATACCGGCCCGTTGTACGCCGCGATGGCGCGGACGGCCTGCCGGAACTGATTCTCGTCGACCGGCTCGAAGATCACCATACCGGGGATGCTGCGCAGCACGCCGACGTCCTCGACGCTCATGTGCGTGCCGCCGTTCAGCTCGGCGGAGATGCCGGGGTCGCTGCCGACGATCTTGACGTTGCTCTTCGCGTAACACACCGAGATCGTGATCTGGTCGCAGTTGCGGCGCGTGGCGAAGGGCGTGAAAGAACCGATAAAGGGGATAAACCCGTAGGCCGCCATACCGGCGGCAACCGAGGTCATGTTCGCCTCCGCGATACCGACATCAAAAGCGCGGTCGGGGTAGGTGTTGCGGATCGAGATCGTTCCGTTCGCCTTGGCGAGGTCGGCGTCAATCACGACGATGTTTTCGTTTTCCGCCATCAGCTCGAGCAGCGTCTCGGCAAAAACAGCGCGCATTTCTTTACTCATGATTTCCCCTCCTACGCCAGTTCCGCCAGCGCGGCGGCGGTCTGTTCCGCCGTCAGCGGCATGTTGTGGTTGCCGGCCAGCGCCGCCTCGACAAAGCTCACGCCCTTGCCTTTAATGGTGTCCAGCACGATCATCGACGGTTTGCCCGCCGTCTGCTTGGCGCGCTCGATCGCGCCGCGAATGGCCTCGACGTCGTGGCCGTCCACGCGCTGCACCGAGAACCCGAACGCCTCCCAGCGCTTGTCGGGGTTGGACAGGCTGTTGATCTCGTCGACCGGTCCGTCGATCTGCAATCCGTTGTTGTCCAAAAACACGATCAGATTGTCGAGTTTCAGGTGCGCCGCCAGCATGCTGGCTTCCCACACCTGACCCTCCTGGCTCTCGCCGTCACCGATGACCGCGAAGATCTTATTGTCGTAGCCGCGCAGTTTGGCCGCTTTCGCCATGCCCACCGCGCACGAGATTCCCTGCCCCAGCGAGCCCGCGGTCATGTCGACGCCGACCGTGCGCAGCATGTCGCAATGGCTCGGCAGCAAGGTGCCGGGCTGGTTCAGCGTGCGCAGCTCGGATTCCGGAAAGTACCCGCGCAGCGCAAGCGTCGCGTACAGCGCGGGGCCCGCGTGCCCTTTCGACATCACAAAGCGGTCGCGCTGCTCCATTTTGGGGTTCGCGGGGTCGATGTTCATCTCCCCGAAGTACAGCACCGCCAAAACGTCGGCGACCGACAGGCATCCGCCGATGTGGCCGACGCCCAAAAACCCGATCTCGTCGACGGTCAGCCAGCGGATGCGCCGCGCCGTCTTTTCTAAAAATTCTCTCGTCTCTTTCATCTGTCCACTTCCTTTATCATTCTATTGCGCCGCCGGAACATGGCGCGACGGAATCGCGCCGGTCCGGTTTTTTACATTATTCTTCGTCTTGACAGCTGATTCGGTTGAACGCAACCGTTTTCTCTTTCAGTGATATTTTACCGACCTCATAGCCGTACGCCACGGCCTCTTTTTTACTGTTCAAAAAAGAATGATCGATCTCAAAACCCAGAATGTTCTTGATCTCATCGAAGGTCAGTTTGCCGCTGTTCATTTCCTCGATCTTTAGATGTTCCCACAAACGGTTGTATTTACTCAAACCACACTCCCTCTCTCTGTCGCGGTTGCCGAAAAGACGGAATTCTCCGCCGCGGCCCTTAAGTTCCTATTATAATACACATCGCCGGTAAAAGCTATAGTCGTTATTCGTTGTTCGCAGCGGATAGCGCCGCGCAGACGCGCGGCGCTTTGTCTGTCATTCTGACCGCAATGAAGAATTTCGGCGATGAAAGAAAAGATCCTTCGCCACGCTCAGGATGACACCGCTTTGCACTTTAGGCTTGGTGTCTGAATGGCTTCGCTGCCCGCGCAATGACGGCCACTTTATCCTGCCCTTAAATCCAAAATGCCGCGCAAAGCGCGGCATTTCCTTTTACTGGTTCCGATTCCTGAAACCTGTCAACTGTTAAGATTCTTCACGACAACGATTCACAATGTACAACTACAGGAGTTGCTAATTAACTACGCATAACGGGACAGCGTTTTCTCCAACTGCATTCGTAAATCTTGAAGCTCAAACTCAAAAATATCCACCAGTAGCTTACCATCCTCTTGATCGTCTTGTCCGATGACCTTTCCGCCCAATTTTCTGTAAAAAGCGTTAGACGGCGCATGATGAGAATTATATGCTTCCATTCTATTCACCCCTAAAGGAACGAAGGTATCAAGAATATAGAGCATCATTTTCAGCGATAGTCCTCTACCTCTATATTCCGGAAAAACCCACAAACCATTCAGTTCAATGCCCTCTTGAGGGGCATCCTTTGAATCAACAAAACTTCCTGCCGCTGCGCCTAAAAGCTGGGTATTTTCAAATACCCCGATAAATACCCGTTTATCATTATGTTCATCCTGCGTCTTCAGCCAATTCGTCCAAAACCCGACCTGCTCACTCAATTGCAATGTATTTTCCGCTTGCCCCGCCAGTTCTTCTGTCCAGCAGGATATTTTCAATTCCATCGCTCTTGGTATCTCTTCATTTGTTAGTTGACGGATTATCATACGGATTTCTCCTCCCCCTATTCGATTATATAAATTTTCTCTAATCATACCACACTAAACCTGCGTTCAGAATGACAGAGAGTATTGCCCTTAACCCAAAGTGCCGCGCTTGCGCGCGCGGCACTTCTATTCACCAGTAACGAATCACTAGAAACCAGTCACTATTTGCCCAAAATATTTTTGGATTGCGAGCAGTGCGCCGTCCTCGCTGACCGGCGCCGTGATGTCCTTCGCGATGGCCTTGAGCGCGTCGCAGGCGTTGCCCATCGCGACGCCCATGCCCGCGCTGCCGACCATGCCGATGTCGTTCTCGTTGTCTCCGATCGCGACGACGTCGCTCCACGGGATGCCCAGTTGCTCGAGCAGAATGCCGACGCCGATGCGCTTGTCGACACTGCTGACCGCGAGATCGTAGGAGCCGACCACCGACGACATCGCGCGGATGCCCGGAATCTCGGCCTGAATCAGCGCGGCGCCCTGCGACGGCATCGTGATAAACCCGCAGAACGGCAGGCTCTCGCGGTGGCGTGTGCGGTCGCTGCCGTCGCGGAGATAGGGGACATGGCCGACCCGCTTCATGTAGTTTTCGGCGAACTCCTCGAAATGGACATAGACGTAATAAGCGTCCTCGAACGTGAAGTTCAGGTGGTACCCCTCGCGCTGCGCAAGCGCCGTCAGCGCCTCGACCTCCGCCAGCGTCAGGTGCTGCTCGTGCAGGATATTACCGCGCTTGTCGACGATGAATGCGCCGTTGCAGCAGACGCGGTAGTCGGGGGCTTCAAGTCCGCCGAAGATGGATTCGAGACACGCATAGGGGCCGCGCCCGGTGGCGTAAATAACCGGAATGCCCCGCGCCTGCAGCGCGCGCATCGCCGCCGTCATCCCGTCGCTGATGCGCTGGCGCTGCTGCCAGACCAGAGTTCCGTCGATGTCTGTGATCAGTGCGCGATAGTTCACATTTCCTCCTCGAGCGGGCCGAAAATGCCGCCCGCCTTTGTTTCAGTTGCCTTTTATACTCATTGAACTTCAAAACAGTTCATTTCCTGTTTTGAAGCTGGGGCGATAGCCCCACAGTGCCGCCAACTTGGCGGCTTCAATCGAGTGCATAGTCCATTGCACGCCATAGACATGCCGGCAAGCTTTGCTTGCCGATTGAAAAAATGAAACTTTTTTCAATCTAATGGACTATATTATAGCAGTATCGCCCCGAATCGACAAGATTTCCCGCCGCTCTAATGTTTCGGGCTTTCGGACCGAAGTATATAACAGTGTGATCGTCCTGCGACGCCCGGTCGCCTTTCGACCAAGGATGGACGAAAGAAACAGGTCCTCATGAAAAAAGACCCGCTTTTTAGCGGGTCTTTTTCGTGTTTCATTGTAAAAACGGGATCAGGGGAAGAATCCGCGGATCTTGCGGGCGGATACCAATTTCTGGAGCGCGAGCGCGTAGGCGCTGGTGCGCAGGGTGATGCCCTTGGTCTCGTGGAAGTCGTAGACCTCGTTGATGGCGCGGCACATGATGCGGTTCAGCTTCTGGTTGATCTCGTCCTCGTCCCAGAGCAGCGACTGGAGGTTCTGGACCCACTCGAAGTAGGAGACCACGACGCCGCCGGCGTTGGCGAGAATGTCGGGGACCACGATGATGCCGCGCTGATCGAGAATGGCGTCGGCCTCCCCGGCGGTCGGGCCGTTGGCGGCCTCGACGATCAACTTGGCCTTGATGTCCCCGGCGTTGGCGGCCGTGATCTGGTTTTCCAGCGCCGCCGGAACCAGCACGTCGACCGGGTAGGTCAGCAGCTCGCTGTTGGTCAGGCGCTGGATGCCGGGCTCGTTGTAGGTGTCCAGCAGAACGCCGCGCGTCGACAGATGTTTCAGGATGGCGGGGATGTCCAGCCCGTTCGGGTTGGCGATGCCGCCCGAGACGTCGGAGACGGCGATCACCTTGCAGCCCAGCTGACTGATGAGTTTCGCCGACACGCTGCCGACGTTGCCCATGCCCTGCACGGCGACCGTGACGGAGCCGGGCTCGATGCCCTGTTTGCTCAGGATCTCCCGCAGCGTGATCATGACGCCGCGGCCCGTCGCCTCGACGCGTCCCAGCGACCCGCCGATCTCGAGCGGCTTGCCGGTGACGACGCCGGGAACGGCAAATCCCTTCATCATGCTGAACGTGTCCATCATCCAGCCCATGACCTCGCCGTTCGTGTTGACGTCGGGCGCGGGAATGTCTTTTTCGGGGCCGATCAGCGGCAGAATCATCGCGGTGTAGCGGCGCGTCAGGCGCTGCACCTCACTGCGGGACAATTTGGTGGGATCAACGGCCACGCCGCCCTTGGCGCCGCCGTACGGAATGCCGACCACCGCGCATTTAAACGTCATCCAGGCGGCCAGCGCCTTGACCTCGTCGTTCGTCACGTTCTGGTGGTAGCGGACACCGCCCTTGCAGGGGCCGCGCGTACTGGAGTGCTGGACGCGGTATCCCTCGAAAACTTCAATGGAGTTGTCGTCCATGACGATGGGGATCGAGACTTTCAGCTCGCGCTCGGGGTACATCTCGGCGATATAGTCGCTCTCGTTCAGCGAGAGTACCTGCGCCGCGCGCTTGATGGTTGCAACGACCTCGTTGTAGGGGTTGTACTCAGCCATAATACACCTCTTCCGCTTATTTTGCTTTTTTATCATAACATTCCTGTTTTGAAGAATACAAGTGGAGCCGCAATATTTCAACCAAGACGGGATAATGGACAAAAAAATACCGCGGGCTTTCGCCGCGGTACGCACATTTATACCTTGATATCGAAATTCTGCCCGACCGCCGAGTTGGGGTCCGTGGGCGGAACCGCCTGTTCCATCATCTGCATCAGACCTTGCATCTGGGCCTGCATCGTGTCCATCGCCTTGTTCATCACCATCAGGCTTGCGCCGTGCTGGATCGCGGTGACACCGCTGATCGATCCGATATCCATAATTACTCCGATCAAAAAAACTATATAAATACTATACTATATAATTCCGGGCGTGTCAAATCTGCGTCAGCAGCTGCGATGCCGCCTGCGCGATACCCGCGGCGTCGAACCCGTAGTGCGCGTAGAGTGCCGCGGCGCTGCCCAGCTCCGCGAACGCGGTGTCGGGGATGCCGAGCCGCCGGAAACGGCAGGGGACGCCGGCCTCCAGAATGGTCTCGGCGACGGCGCTACCCAAGCCTCCGTGAACGCTGTGGTCCTCGACGGTCAGCACGGCGCCGGTCTCGCGCGCAGCCCGCAGCACGGCGGCGCGGTCGAGCGGGCAGACGGTGTGCATATCCAATACGCGCGCCGCGATGCCCTGCTGCGCCAGCAGTTTTGCGGCCTCGAGCGAGAGATAGACGCCGACGCCGGTCGCGATCAGGGTGCAGTCGCCGCCCTGCCGCGCCGTGATCGCCCGACCCAGAACGAGCGGTTGGCGTTCGGCGTCGGTGTAGGCCAGCGGCTCCTCGCCGCGCGCCAGCCGGATGTACATCGGCTTGTTCTGGTGCATAAAGGCCTCGATGACCTCGACGCCCTGATTGGCGTCGGCCGGAACGACCATCGAGATGTTCGGCATCGCCGACATGACGGCGATGTCCATAATCGTGTAATGGGTCGGGCCGCCGCCCGACGTCAGCCCGCCGTGGGTGCCGATGATGCAGACGGGCAGATCGTTGTACGCGATGTCGGTGTGGATCTGGTCGAGCGCGCGCAGCGACAGAAAGGGGCCGAACGCCATGCAGAACGGCCGTTTGCCCGCCAGCGCAAGCCCCGCGCAGGTGCCGATCATGTTGGACTCGGCGATGCCGACGTCGATAGCGCGGTCGGGAAACCGGGCCAGCACCATGCCGGTCGTGTTCCTGGGTTGTGCCGCGTCGGAAAAGACGAAGTAGACCGAGGGGTCGCGCTCCATGATCTCCATGATCTTGACGGGGAACGTGACGCGCGCGTTGCCGGTTGCCGGTTGACTCATTCGAGCACCCCCCCTTCCGCCTGATAGGCGCGGTCGATGGACGCGAGCCCGTCCGCCAGCTGTTCGTCGCTGACCGCGGCGATGTGGAACGCGGGGTTGTTCTCCATGAAGTCGACGCCCTTACCCTTGACGGTGTCGGCGATGATCGCGAGCGGTTTGCGCCGCACCGCGGCGTCGCGCGGCGGCAGATTCGAGAAAACGTCGGACAGCGCGGCCATGTCGTGCCCGTCGACGGTCACGACGTCCCAGTTGAACGCGCGCAGCTTGTCCGCCAGCGGCTCGAGCTTGATCGTCACCTCGGTCTCGCGGGAGCCCGACAGGTGGTTGCGGTCGACGATCAGGAACAGGTTGCCGAGCTCGTAGTGCGCCGCAGACATCAGCGCCTCCCAGTTGCTGCCCTCATCCAATTCGCCGTCGCCGGTGATGCAGAAAACCCGCGCGTCGCTGCCGTCGCCCCGCAGCGCCATCGCGATGCCGAACGCGATGGACAGCCCGTGGCCCAGCGAACCCGTCGAGGCCTCGAACATGGGCAGGTAGAGACGGTTGGGGTGCTGACCGAACGGCTTTCCGACCTGATTATAGCCCTGATACAGCGCCTCGAAGCTGAACAGGCCGAGATCGGCGAAGATGTTGTACAGCAGACAGCCCGAATGCCCCTTGCTCAAAATCAGACGGTCGCGGCGCGGATCGGTGTAGTTTTCGGGATCGAAACGCAGATATCCGTAGTAAAGCGCGACGCCGATATCACACAGCGAGAGCGCGCCGCCCACATGGGCCGGCGCCGTCTTGTGCGTCGTATTCAGAATGTGGCGCCGGATCTGCCGCGCCTTGGCGCGCAGCGCTTCGATACTTTCGCGACTGGCTTCCATAATAAGCCCCTGTTATAGTTACTAGCTACTAGTTATTAGTGACTAGTGCGTGGTAGTGCCGCGCGCCGCGCGGCACATCGGATGTATGGGATTTCATTAAGAAGATAATAACTATTATATCATTGCAACCGTTGCACCGCAACACGAGCGGAATTGTAAATGCGTGCGTATTCTGGTAAGATGAAAAAAATGCGTGCGGAGGTTTTATGGCGCCGAAAGAAGTCTGCCATCTGACCTACACCTGGATGACGTCGGGGGTCTCCGGCTTTTTGGCCGCGACACTGCCCGCGCTCTCCGTTGTCCGCAACCGGCTGGTCGTCTGCGACCGGTCCGACTGCGTGTTCGACGCCGCGCTTGGCGGCGCCGGCATCGGGATCACGTCGCTGTCCACCGGCCCGTTCAGCGCACTCCGCTTCCCGCGCGCCCGCCGCGCGTTCCGCGCCTACCTCGCGCACAACCCCGTCGACGCCGTGCATCTCCACTGTTCGAGCGCGCTGGAACTGGCGTTCCTGCGCGATGCCGCGCGCTGCGGCGTTCCGGTTCGCATCGCCCACTGCCACAACAACGGGTTCGAGCGGACGGCGCTGCGCGCTGTCAAACAGCTGGCAAACCGGCTGTTCCGCCGCCTGTACGGCGGCGCGCCGACCCGTTTTCTGGGGTGCAGCGACAGCGCCGTCGATTGGATCTGTCCCGAATCCCGCCGCGGCGACGCCAACGTGATTCCGAACGGCATCCCGACCGCGCGTTTCGCGTTCTCCGCCGACCGCCGCAAGGCCGTGCGCGCGGCGCTGGGCTGGGACGACCGCCGCATTCTCGTCGCGACGGGGCGCCTCAGCGACCAGAAGGACCCGCTGTTCGCGGTGCGGCTGCTGGCCGAATGCCGCAAGACCGACGACACCGCCGCGCTGCTGTTTGTCGGCGACGGGCCGCTGCGTCCGCAGGTCGAGGCGCTGGCAGCGCAGCTGCATCTGACCGACCATATAAAAATCACCGGCATGACCGGCGACGTGCCCGGCTACCTGTCGGCGGCCGACCTCTTTGTGATGCCGTCGCGCTACGAGGGGTTCGGCACCGCCGCGGTCGAGGCGCAGGCCGCGGGCTTGCCCTGTCTGCTGTCCGACGCCGTGCCGCGCGCCGCCGCGCTGCTGCCCGACGTCCGCTTTCTGCCGATCGACCTTTTCGCGTGGGCGGCGGCCTGCGCGGCGATCCCGACTTCCCCGCGCGCCGAAGCGGCGCAGGCGGTCGCCCACGCGGGCTATGACCTGCGCGCCACGACCGAAAAGCTCGCCGCCGTCTACCGCAGCTGTCTGGAGGAACGATGAGCGACAAATCCGGCAACCTGACCCGATTTATCAAGACATCCGGCATTTTTTTGGCGGGCACCGCGCTCTCCAAACTGGTGCTGTTTTTGCTGCTGCCCTACTACACCGCCACCCTGCCGACCGGGGATTTCGGCTACTACGACTTGAGCGTCGCCTTTGTGACGGTCGCCGCCTCGGCGCTGTTCTTCGACATCTGGATCACGACGATGCGGTTCCTATATCTGCGGGAGGACGCGCTTTACCGCCGCGGCGTCGTGCGCTCGGGCTTCACGCTGTTTCTGTACTCGATCGCGCTGTACGCCGTCGCCGCCGGTATTCTCGCGCTGTCCGTCTCACCGCGCTACCTCGGCTGGATCGCGCTGTACGGCCTGTTCCAGAGTTTAAGCAACCTGTTCGCCTACGCGGCGCGCGGCTACGGCAGGAACGTCGATTTCGCGGTGTCCGGCATACTGTGCAGCGTCGTTTTGCTCGGCGTCACCGTTGTGCTGATCTCGGTGCTCCACTTCGATTTCTCGGCGCTCTACATCGCGGGCATCGCGGGCTACGTCGTGCAGATCGTCTACCTCGAGCTGCGCGTCGGGGTGCTGCGCGGGCTCGGCAGCGCGCCGCCCGACCGGGCTCAGCTTCGGGAGATGGCGCGGTACACATTGCCGCTGCTGCTCAACGCCGTCGGGTTCTGGCTCATCAACTCGTTCAACAAGTTCGCGGTGACCGAACTGCTGACGACGTCCGGCAACGGCATCTTCGCCGTCGCGGAAAAGCTGGCCGCGCTCATCTCGTTCGCGGTCATCTGCTTCACCAACGCGTGGCAGGACCTCTCTTTCTCTCAGAAAAACACCGACGAAAACAAAGGGGCGTTCTACGCCGACGCCTGCCGCACCTATCTGGTCTTTCTCGCGATGTGCGTCGTGCTGCTGCTGCCGCTCATCAAGCTCGTGTTCCCGTACCTCATCGGCGACGACTACGCCGACGCCTCGCTGATCATCCCGCTCGCGGTCACGGCGGCGGCGATCAGCGGCTACTCGCTGTTTTTGGGCAACATCTTCTACGCGCTCGGCGACACCAAAACGCTGCTGTACACAACGCTCGCGGGCAGCGCGCTGAACCTCGCGCTGTGCTGGCCGCTGATCCATTTTCTGGGGCTCAACGGCGCCAACCTCTCGATGATTGTCAGCTTCGCGTTCGTCGTCGTGCTGCGCAACGTGCTGCTGAAGAAACGCATCGGTTTCCGCGCCCACGGCGGGACGTCGTTGATCGCGCTCGGCGGCATCGCGGCGGCGTCCGTAGTCTACTACCGGCTCTCCGTGGGGCTCAACATGGTCTTTTTCGCCGTCTGCCTGATACTGTTCGGCGCGATCGCGCTGCGCGCATTAAAGAGGCTGTACACGAAGAGCGGATAGTTACTAGTTGGCTAGTTATTAGTTACTGTAGCTTTACACTTGAAGTGCAACAGTGAGAAAAAGATAATGACTCAAGAAGCCAAAGCCGGTAGAATGGGAGTTGCGAGACAACCATCGAAAGGCAGGCAAAATGAGTCATTACACACATCTTACCATAGAAGAGCGC
>JAVBVJ010000020.1:0-3150 GCA_031554355.1 Oscillospiraceae bacterium | reverse complement strand
GTTCGATGATTATGCCATATTTTGCAGCGCGCCGTCCAGCCAGTCGAGGATATAGGCGTAGACGTCGGCGCGGTCGAGCTCGTTCAGAATCTCGTGCCGGTCGTCGGGGAAGATTTTGAGCGACACCTTGGTATGGCCGCTGCGCAGCAGGTTTTGTTGCAGCAGTGCGGGGCCTTTGCCGTATTTTGCGGCGCTGTCGCTGCCGCCCGCGACGAGTAGAACCGGGATATCCGGCACGCCGGCGCCCCAGTCTCTGGCGTGAATCGCGCGCATTCCGCGCATAAATTCGCTGAACCCGTCGGCGGTGAAATCAAAACCGGTGAGATCGTCGGCGATAAACGCGCGGATCTGTTCGATATCGCGGGTCAGCCACGCCTCTTTCTCTTCAAGCGCCGCACCGGACAATCCGGCGGTCGATCCGCTCACTTTCTCGAGCCAGCGCGGCGCGCGCACGCCGTACCCGTTCTTTCGTACTGTGCGGTTGGTCAGCGCGATGATCTGCCGCGTGAAGGGGTAGGGCGCGGGGGAACCGAGCAGCGCCAGCGCGGCGATGTCGTGGTGTTTTGCGGCGTACAGACCCGACAGCACGCTGCCCATGCTGTGCCCGATCAGGATGCGCGGCAATGCGTCGAACGGCGCGCAGGCGCTGTCGTAGAGGCCGTGCATATCCTCGATGACAAAGCCGAATCCGCCGGGTTTTCGCGCGAAACTGCCGCGGTACCCCTGCATGCTGTGCCCGTGCCCGAGATGGTCGTTGGCGCAGACGGCGTAACCGGCCGCGCAGAGCGCGGCGGCGAACTCCTCGTAGCGCCCGCTGTGCTCGCTCATGCCGTGCGCGATCTGGACGACGGCGCGCGGACGCTCGATCAGCCAGAGGCGCGAGAACACGTTGCCTTCGCCGTTGGCGGAAGGCCGCAGGATCTCTTTTTTCGTGATATCCATAGCAAACTCCAAGCTAAAAAACAATTTGCAGGGGAACGTTGCGTCAGTCTTTCGCCCGATAGAATTCGTGCAAATTCTGCAAAACGGGATCGGTGTGCGCGGTGATATTTCGGAAGACAGTCTCGTTGAACGCCTTATAAAACCGCGCGTTGTCGGGGTCGGGCAGAAACACGCGGTCGCGGCGCACCATGTTTTCGGCGGCCTGCCCGATGCTGTCGTAGAGTCCGACTGCGAAGGCGGCGCACACCGCAGCGCCGGTGCCGACAGCGTCGGTGACGGCCGGACGGACCGCGGGCAGACCGAACACATCGGCCGCCAGCTGCATCACGAGGTCGGAGCGCGCGCCGCCGCCCGAAACCGTCAATTGGTCCGGGGTAAATTGCACGGCGTCGAACAGCGCGGCGAAGTTCGTCTGCATCGTGAGCAGAATGCCCTCGAGGCCTGCGCGGAAGATGTGCGCCGCGCCGTGACGCGCATCAAAACCCAGCATGACGCCGCGCTGCCACGGGCGGTCGGGGCGGGCTAGCCACTCCGGCACCACCAGCAGTCCGTCGCTGCCGGCGGGCACTTTCGCGGCGCGTTCGTCGAGCGCGGCCTCGCTTTTTCCGAACAGATCGGCCATCTGGCGCACCAGCCACATGCCGCGCCGAATGCCGGAACATTCATAAAGGTAACGGTGTCCCTCGCAGGCGAAGTTTGTCCAGAACGCGGCGCTGTCGCAGCGGTTCTCCGCGCCCGGAATCATGCCGCAGATATAGGTGCCGAGCGAGAGCAATGCGCCGTCGGTCTGCAGGTTGCAGCCCAGCGCCTCGACAGCCTTGTCGTTGCCGGTGGCGGCGACCGGAATCCCGGCGGGCAGACCGGTTTCGGCGGCGGCCTCCGGCGTGATAGTCCCCAGAATCTCGCCCGGCAGCACCAGATCGAACAGCATCTCGCGCGGCAATCCGAACTGCGCGAATACCGTCGGATCGGCGCTCCAGTCGAAGCGGTCGGTGTCGACCGGCCATTGGCCTTGATAGTTGGACACGGTGTCGCGGTGTTCGCCGGTCAGCCGCACCGTGAGGTATCCGTTGGCCGAGGTGACGTAGGCGACGGCGTCGTTTTCGTGCCGGTAGGGCGCCGATACCCGCGTGTCCATCCAGCTGAGGACGGGCGCGGCGAGGCGATCGTTCGCCGCGATCAGGCAGCGGCAAAAACGAATGCTGCACAGCCCGACGGCGCGGATGTCGCGCGGGTCGCCGCCCCATTTCTTTAGCAGCGCGCGGCAGCCTTCAACCAGAGAATCCCACAGGTCGTCGCCCGGATGTTCGGCGACACCGCCCGGGCGCAAATCCATTGGTTTCAGCGGCACGCCGACCGCACAGACCGGAATGCCGTCCGTCGAAAACAGGCTCAGTTTGGTGCTCTGTGTGCCGCCGTCGATCGCCAGCAGAAATTGTCCCGCCATGGGCTCGTCCGCCTTTATTTCTCGATTTCGAACAGGGTTCCGGCGTTCATGATGCTGTTCGGGTCAAACGCCTCTTTCAGCGTTTTCAACATGTAGTATGAGTTGCCGTACTCCTGTTCCATCCACGCCGTGCGGTGCTTGCCGACGCCGTGGTGGTGCGTCATGGAACCGCCGCGCCGCAGCGTCTCCTCCACGATAATCTTGTTGATGGGGTCGTGGTACTTCGTGATCTCGTCCTCGGGCGCGCAGTCGACGACGTTGTAATAGTACATGAAATAGATATTGGTGCCGTTGATGTAGCTGTGGGAGGAGTGTCCGCCCATCAGCGTGATGTCGGGGATCTCGGCGCGCACCCGCCGCACACAGACCTCGTAGATGTTGTAGATCTCCGACCAGTTGGCGGAAATCTCGGTTGTAAAGCCGACGTTGCGGGTCTCGAAGATCTCCTTGCGCTCCTTCTCAACCTTCTCGGGGAACCAGTTCAGCCCGGCGTACCAGTCGACGATGAGCTGCTCGTCCACCCGCTTATAGGTGTCGTATCGCGCAACAATATCCTCGATGGCTGCGCCGGTCGCCTCCGCGATGGGTTTCTGGCCCTCCACCATGAAGATGAGCACCGGCTTGTTCTCGCAGAAATGCGAGAAGTAGTAGGCGCCGTCCTCGAAATCGTAGAGGCGGGTGAAGGAGGGCCGGTAGCCGGACACCATAACCTCGCGCAGAATTTCGAAACCGGATTTCATGTCCTGCATGATCCAGCTGTA
>JAVBVJ010000094.1:0-27988 GCA_031554355.1 Oscillospiraceae bacterium | reverse complement strand
AACATCGAGCCGTTCAACCATTGGCTGGCGCTGCGCGGCGCACAAAGCCGCGTCGCCGAGACCGGCCTCGCCGCGATCAAGGCGGCGCTCGTCGCCGACACGCCCGCCGCAGCCGCGCTGCCCAAACGTCTGCGCGTGCCGCTGGAGCTGACGGGCCGCGCCGGTATCTACTTCCCGCCCGAGAGCGGGCTCGCATCGGTCGAATACGACCCCGCCGACCCGACCCCCGCCGTCTGCGCCGCGCTCGACCTCGCGCAGCTGCGCCGGTTCCGGTCCGCGTTCTTCTGCCTCGAGAATTCCGCGTTTAATGCGCGGTATCTCGCGGCGGTCACCGGCGGCGATCATCCGTCGGGCAGCAGCCAGGTTTAGAAGTTCGTAACATAGATGAAGGAGTACACTATGAGGAATAAGAACAGAATCAAGGACTTTGCCTTCGCGATGGGCAGCTTTTCGGGCGGATTGTCCGGCTACGTCATGGGGTCGTGGTACGTCTATTTCTACGTCGACAAGCTGGGCCTGAGCCTCGACTACTTTGCCACCGCGATGGTCATCTACGGCATCTGGAACGCCATCAACGACCCGCTGATGGGGATTCTGTCCGACCGGACGAAATCCCGCATGGGTCGCCGCAAACCCTACATGCTGTTCGGCGCGCTGCCGCTCGGCCTGTCGCTGATCTTCCTGTTCTGGCCGGTCGACGGCATGTTCAGCTCCCAGACCGGCATGTTTATCTACTTCGTGATGGCGCTCTGTCTGTTCGACACCTTCTTTACCATGACGATGCTGGCCTGGTCGGCGGTCATCCCCGAGATGTACCTCGACCAGAAGAACCGCGCCCGCGTCAACACGATCTCCCAGATTCTGGGTGTGGTCGGCGCGATTCTGGCGACGCTGCTCGTCGAGACCATCACGAACGCGCTGGGATTCCGCATCATGGCGATCCTCTTCGCCGTCGTCACAATCCTGACGATGATGCTGTCGGCGTGGGGGGTGCGCGAGCGCGGCGCAGCCGAGGAAAAGACCGCGCTCAATCTCTGGCAGAGCATCGCCGCGACGTTTACCAACAAGAGCTTCCTCGTCTGCGTGGTGTCGGTGCTGCTGGTTGAGATCGGCAAGGTCATCTTCCAGTCGACGATGCCGTTCTACAGCGAGTACGTCATCAAGAGCCCGCTCGGCGTGACATTGATTATGGGCGCTGTTTTCGGCTCGGTGATTCTGTTCGCGCCGCTGGTCGCGTTTCTCAGCAACAGGTTCGGCAACCGCAACAGCTACATCTTCGCCACGATCGTGTTCTCGCTCGCGGCGATGGGCTTCTTCTTCGCGCCCAACATCATCGTCGCGGTCATCGTCGCGGTCATCGCCGGGTTCGGGGTGGCGGGCGTCATGATTCTGCCCAACATGCTGTACGCCGAGATCATCGACGAGGACCAGATCCGGACCGGAACCCGCCGCGACGGCACCTTCTTCGGCATGAACGCACTGGTCATGCGGCTCAGCGTCGTCATTCAGGGCTTTGTGACCACGGCCGTGTTCACGCGGACCGGCTACGTCGCCAAGCAGGTCGAGCAGACGGCCTCGGCGGTGCAGGGCATCCGTTTTCTGATCGGGCTGGTGCCGCTGTTCTTTGCGGTGCTGGCGGTGATAGTCCTGTTCTTCTACCCCATCAACAAGGAACGCCTGCAGGAGATTCACCAAAAGATGCTCGAGATGAATCCCGAGGTTGCGGGCGACGAACACCTCTAGAAAAGGAGTCCCACCATGAGTTATTTTACGAGAGTGATTCTAAAGGGCGTGTGGCGCAAGGTTAAAAAGATGGACGACGCGCGCATCGCGACACTGACGATGCCGGACGGCATCACCGAGCACGTCGACCTCCCCTACCTGCCCGACGGCAACCTCTACCACCTGCTCGACGTCTACTACCCCGACAACACCGACCGGCCGCTGCCCGTCGTGCTGGACATCCACGGCGGCGGATGGATGTACGGCGACAAGGAGCTGAACAAACCGTTCTGCCTGTCGCTGGCGTCGATGGGGTTCGCGGTCGTCAACATGAGCTACCGCCTCGCGCCCGAAGCGAACCTGAAAGACATGATTCAGGACATCTTCGCCGCGCTGGAATGGATCGCGACGAACGGCAGCGACTACCATCTGAATCTCGACCGGTTCTTCATCACCGGCGACAGCGCGGGCGGCCACCTGTCCAGCATGACGGCCTGCGTCCAGAACAGCGTCGAGCTGCAACAGGTCTTCGGGGTGCGCAGTGCGCCGCTCGACATCAAGGCGGTCGGCCCCACCCACGGCGTCTTCAACTTCCGGGCGCTGGATCTAAAAGGCGTCAACGGCGCCGGGTTCCGCGAGATGTCGCGCATGCTGCTCAACAACGACCCCGAGAACTGCCCGTGGCGCGACTGCGCGGATTTTATCTCCGCCTACCCGTCGGTCAAGGCGCTGCCGCCGTTCTTTATCTTAAGCAGCGAACCCGACGCGCTGAGCCCGCAGTCCCGTCTGCTCGACGCGTTCCTGATGGAACACGGCTGCAAGCACGTCTTTAAGTTCTGGACGAAGGAACAGAACGAGAAGCTGCAGCACGTCTTCAACATCACGCAACCCGACTGGCCCGAGAGCCGGGAGAGCAACCGCGAGATGCTGGATTATTTCCTGGCGAATGCGGGTAGTAACTAGTGCAAGTAGTTGCTAGTCGCTAGTCATTAGTTGTTAGTTGATGGTAGTGCCGCGCGCAAGCGCGGCACATTGGATTAAAGGGCAAAAGGGTTGTTGTGAGCGGAGCGCATACAGTTGGCGGCGTTCAGCGTCAGAATCCGCTATCGCTCCGCGAAAGCTGGCCAGCAAGTCACCAAAAACGAACAGCTTACGGGCGTCTCCGTTATCCCAAAAATCTTCGCTTTTCGGGAGCCTCTTTTTTATCCCGGGGCTTCGCCCCAAACCCGCTTAAGGAAGTAACGGCGGCGGACTGGATTGGTCTAAGCCCTTGACCTTCAACCGCTTTCGCAGAGCGAACCTAATCACCCGTCACTCGTAACCAGTCACTACAGCATTTGCTTCCGCCTTTGTTTTCTGGTATGCTACGGAAAGAGGCGGACTAAATTATCCTGCAATGCGGCACCTGTATAACGGAGGTGTCAAACCATGCTCAATCGAAAAATACCTGCTATCCTGTTGGTCTGTGTTCTGATGTCGGCGCTGTTTGCGGCTTGCGCAAAACCGGTGGAACCGGCGGACTCCCCGATTACCGAGAGCCCCGCGACAACACCGGAAAGCCCCGCGGACCCCGACGCGATGGACCCCGACAAACTGGCCATAATGACGACCGACAATGCGCCGATCGGCTGCTCCTACGGCCGCGAGGACGGTATCGTCGCCATCACGGCGACCGACGCCGTTGTAGAGGCGTCGTGGTCGCTGTCCCCGCTCTCCGTGGCCGCGATGTCCGACGGCGGCGCGCAGTCCGCGAAACTGGTGTTCGGCACGGCGCAGCCGCAAAAGGTCGAGCTGTTCCTGATCGCCGGCAACCGGGACGCCGAATCGGTTACGCTCACAGACGGCGTCTTCGATTTGCCGCAGGAGGTGGGCGGCTACTTCTACTTCGCGCACATCACCTGGGCGGAGGGCGACGCGTGGACGGTCTGGTTCCGGGTCGACATCTACCAAAGCAACGAATAACATCAAAAAGAGAAGCGGCCTAACGGCCGCTTTTTTTGCGCGCGCCGATCGGGGTGACAGTTTTTGTGTGGTGAATACAATGGATACAAGTTATACAAATCATACTTTTACAACATTTCACACGGAGGGTGCGCATGGGTCAACCGGAGGGAAAATACGCCTGGGTCGTCAAGGTAGGCGAAAAAGGACAGATCGTGATTCCGAAACAGGCGCGCGAGGTCTTTGAGATCAGCCCGGGCGACACGCTCGTGCTGCTGGGCGACGTGAAGCGGGGGCTCGCGATTCCGCCGAAGAACACGTTCGCGAAATTTATGATGCGGGCATTCGGGGACGCGGTTCCGGAGAGCGAGGACGAGGAATGAACGCGATCACCGTCACAAATCTGACGAAGCGCTACGGTAACGTCGTGGCCGTCGACGACCTGAGTCTCGCGATCGACGGGGGTGAGCTGTTCTCACTGCTCGGGGTCAACGGCGCGGGCAAGACCACCACGATCAAGATGCTGGCCTGTCTGATCCGGCCCGACGGCGGCGACGCGGTACTGCTCGGCGACAGCATCGTCGGGAACCCGCACGGCGTCAAACAAAAGACGAACCTCTCGCCGCAGGAGACCGCGGTGGCACCCAATCTGTCGGTGCTGGAGAATCTGGCGCTGATCGCGGGCATCTACGGGCAGGACGGCGCGACCGCGACCCGCCGCGCGCACGAGATGGCGGCGCAGTTCGGACTGGACGCGGTGCTGAAAAAGAAAGCGAAACAATTGTCCGGCGGCATGCAGCGGCGGCTATCCATCGCGATGGCGCTGATCACCGACCCGAAAATCCTGTTTCTCGACGAGCCGACGCTGGGGCTGGATGTATTGGCGCGGCGCGAGCTGTGGGCCTCGATTCAGGCGCTGAAAGGAAAGGTGACGATCATTCTGACGACGCATTATCTCGAGGAGGCCGAGGCGCTGTCCGACCACGTCGGCGTGATGGCGAACGGCAGGCTGAAGGCGTTCGGCACCGTGACGGAATTGCTGAAACAGACGGGGACAGCGAAGCTGGAAGACGCGTTTGTCAGTCTCGCGGGAGGTGCGCTATGAGAGCGCTGCTGTTTTCCCGCCGCAACGTGCAGGAGACGCTGCGCGACCCCATCAACTTCATCTTCGGGCTCGGTTTCCCGCTGATTCTGCTGGTGCTGCTGTCGATCGTCAACAACAGCATCCCGCCCGAAGCGAACAACACGATGTTTATGATCGAGTATCTCGCGCCGGGTCTCGCGATGTTCGGCACGGTGTTTATGGCGCTGTTTTCCGGGATGCTGGTGGCGAAGGACCGCACCTCGTCCTTCCTGATGCGCCTGTACGCCTCGCCGATGACCGCCGTCGATTTCATTCTGGGCTACACATTGCCCATGTTGGCAATGTCGTTTGTGCAGGCCGCGATCACGTTGTTTGCGGCGGCGCTGTTCGGCCTGAAAATCACCGTCGCGATTCTGCCGGCCATCCTCGTGGCGACGCTGACCGCGCTGCTGTACGTCGGGTTCGGCCTGCTGTTCGGCAGCGTGCTGAACGACAAGGCGGTCGGCGGCATCTGCGGCGCCTCGCTCACCAACGTCGCGGCGTGGCTCTCCGGCGTGTTCATCCCCATCGATCTGATCGGCGGCACATTCAAGAAGATTGCGACCGCGCTGCCGTTCTACCACTGTGTCGCCGCGATCCGCGCCGCGCTCACCGCGCAGTACGGCGAGATTCTGCCGCATCTTGCGGTTGTGCTGGGCTACACCGCCGTGATCTTTGTATTGGCGGTCGTCGTCTTCCGGCGCAAGATGAGCAGCGACAAGATGTAAAGAGAACACCAAAAAACACAGCGGCACGAGGGGGTATCATGAAGTTTTATATCGCATCGAAACTGGAGAACTACGCGCAGGTGCAGCAGCTCTCGGCGCTTTTAACGCAACAGGGCTGGACGCACACCTACGACTGGACCGTTCACGGCTCGGTCAAGGAGACCGACGTCGAGACCCTGCGCGCCGTCGGGCAGCGGGAGCTGGACGGCGTGCGCGCGGCCGACATCGTCGTCGTGCTGACCCCCGAGGGACGCGGAACCCATGTCGAGCTGGGGGCGGCGGTGGCGCTGAACAAGGCGGTCTACCTCTGTCATCGCGATGACCGGTACTTTCAGTGCGACGACAACACCTCGGCGTTCTACTGGCTGCCGAACATCCGGCACTTTGTCGGCGGTGTCGAGGCGCTGGCGAGAGCGCTGACCCAATCATAGAAATAAACATACAAAAGGCGGTCGAGAGATTCTCTCGACCGCCTTTTTTCGTTGGAACTTCCGATTCGGTAAACGCCGGTCCGAAATCGCTTTATCGCGGGATCAGATTTTCGCGGAGAGCAGCGCCAGCAGGGCGTCGTCGTCGAGCGGCACCGGGTTGTTGTACAGGTTGGGCGCGTGGCTGTCCGCGATAATCGCGGCAAGATCGTCCGCGGCGATCCCGGCCTCGCCCAAGGTGCCGCGCATGCCCGTCTGCCGCTTCAGTTCGGTGATGCGCGCGCCCATCGCGGCGGCGTCGGCAAAGCCCAGCTGCTCGGCGAAGCGGTTCAGGCGGCCGTCCCCGGCCCCGGCGTTGATCGCGCACAGCGCGTCCAGCGTGAAGGCGCACGCCTCTCCGTGCGGCAGGCCGAACTGGTTGGTGAGCGGGAACGAGATGGCGTGCGACGCCGCGGTTTTGGGCAGCGCGAACGCAAGCCCCGCCAATACCGAGGCCTCCGCCATTTTCTCGCGCGCCTCGAGATTGCCGCCGTCGCGGAACGCCACCGGCAGCCAATCGAACACCAGACGGGCGGCGTGCAGCGCCACCGCGTCGCAGACCGGCTGGTGGTGGATGCTCCAAAAGCCCTCCAGCGCGTGCGACAACACGTCCAGCCCCGTCGAGGCCGTCACGGCGGGCGGCACGCTCAGCGTGAGCTCGGGGTCGATCAGCGCGACCGCCGCGTACAGCGCGGGGCCGCCCATCGGCCGCTTCTTGCCCTCGGCGGGGTCGGTGAGCACCGATACCGGCGTCACCTCGCTGCCGGTGCCCGCCGTCGTCGGAATCGCGATCAGCGGCAGCTTCTCTTTCGGCAGCGGTTTGCCGCCGGTGTGATACTCTTTTACGCTGCCCCCGCCGCGCAGGACGGCGCACGCGGCTTTCGCGATGTCCATCGCGGAACCGCCGCCCAGCGCCACCGCGAAATCGGCGCCGGTCTCCCGAAGCCGCGCCACACAGGCGTCGACCTCGCCGACGAGCGGGTTGGGCGTGACGTCCGAAAACACCGCGGGAAGTTTGTCGCCGCAGTAACCCTGAACCGCCGCGGCGAGCCCCGACCGCACAAAGTACGGGTCGGCGATCAGCACGCCCCGCCGGTAGCCGCGCGCATAGAGCAGCTCGTTCAGTTTTTTGACGCCGCCGGATTCAAAGACGATCTCGACCGGCTGACTAAAAATCCACTTCATGCCGCGCTACCCGTAGATCTCGTCTTCCAGCTTCGCGACCTCGACCAATGCGTTCTTCAGGAAGTCCTGCCGCCACGCCTCCAGCCCCTCGGTGTGGGCCGTACCGAGGAACGCCTTGACCATCTCAAGCCCCATCTCGGGCGCGATCACCCAGCCGCCCATGCACAGGACGTTGGAATTGTTGACGGCGCGGCACATGCGCGCGGCGTAGACGCTCTCGACGCAGGCGGCGCGGAGTCCCTTGTACTTGCCCGCGACCTGCGCCATGCCCATGCCGGTGCCGCAGACCAGAATGCCCTGATCGCAGCTCCCGCTCTGAATCAGTTTTGCAGCTTCGGGCGCGACCTTGAAGAACGGCACGCCCACCTCGGGATCGACGGTGCCGATCTCGGTGAAGTCCGCGCCGATCCCGGTGAGATAGCTCTTGATCGCCTCTTTTAATGTGTACCCGGATTTGTCCGACCCAATAACCAGTTTCATCGCAGTTCCTCTTTCTTTGTTGCGGCGACGTTGCGCCAATATTTTTGACAGCGTTTTCTACAGATTAAAAAACATAAAGATGCCGGAGACAAGCAGCACGGCGTAGGTGATCTTCAGGAACAGATCCTGCCGCAGCTTTTTGTGCGCGAGGTCGCCGAGCACGGTGCCGACCGCGAGCGCCGGCAGCCCGTACAGCGCGGCCGTCCACACCGCGGGCGGCAGCTGTTTCGCGAGCGCCAATTGCAGCATCAGCGCGATGTCGACCACAAGCCAGATCATGCACATCGTGGCGCGAAACCGCGATTTCTCGGGGATCTTCTCGGTCGAGTACAGTACAATCAGCGGGCCGCCCGACGAGAACGCCCCCTGAATGACGCCGCCCGCAAACAGCGCGGCGAGCAGCGGCCACAGCTTCGGTTCGCGGCGGCGCAGCACGCCGAACGCGACCAGCAGGCCCCGAATCGAGATCAACACCATGAACACCGCAAGCGCGCCGAGCAGCAGCGCCTTGGGCAGCCGATTGTACACCAGAATCCCGACGGGGATTCCGGCGCTCATCAGCCCGATCATAATGCCGAACTGCCGCCAGTCGACATAGCGCCACGCCCGCGCAAGGATGTAGACACAGAGCAGCATCGTGTACAGCATCAGCACCGGCCGCGCCACCTCGATGCCGAACAGCAGTGACAGAAACACGATGGACAGCGCCGTCGAGCCGAAACCCGTGATGCCCTCCAGTATGTGCGCCAGCACGACGATCACGAAAAACAGCGCCCAGACCAGCCATTCCGCCATCAGTCGCCCCGCTTCAATGTCAGGTACGGGCCGGTCAGCCCGACGACGGCGCCCGCGTCGACCAGTTTGGCGGCGTCCCGGTGGCAGATCAGCCATTTGTTCGTCATCCAGAGCAGCCCGTCCTCGGGCGTGCGCTCGAGCAGCGGGGTGTTGGTGCCGCGCGGCAGCACAATCGCCACCCGGAACCCCGCGGGGTCGGCGGCGCAGGGCGCAAGATGCAGCGTCGCTGAATCCAGCAGCACCGCCTCGCCGCGCCGCAGCAGAAAGCCGCGCACCTGCGCGGTGTCCAATGTGTCGCCCCGCATCTCGCATTTTCGGGCGAGCAGCAGCACGACGTCGGCCGCCGCGATGTTGATCTCGACGCCCGCGTGGTACTCCAATCCGTTCAGTCCGGTGTTGGTGCCGTTGCACCAGCCGATCTGGATGTCGCTCTCGCCGAAGAAACGGCGGCGCAGCGTCGCGTAGACCGGCAGCTGCTCGGCGTCCGGCGCGCTCGCCGTGTACGCGCTTCCCTCGGGGACGGGGGTGTTCGCGTCGAGCCACGCGATCAGCGCGTCCGAGCCGTCGAACGATATTTTCTGTCCGTACGGCGCAAAACTTGCGTGCCCGACCGGTTCGATACACAGCTGCGGGTTCGCCGCGCGCAGGCGTTTCAGTAAATCATCGCTCACTTTTTACAGATTCCCTCCACCATTTGTACCAGGTTGTCGCCCATCTCGGGGTTCGCCGCACCGGACACGATGTACACGCCGCGCGACCCGAATTTTTTCACAAACCGCTGCAGATTCTGCGGGCCGACCAGCGCGTAGATGCTCTTGCCCGCGTTCAACGCTTTTTCGTAGATAAAATCCCAGCATTCGTCGCCGCCGTCGGGTTCGCCCGCGCCGGGCGTCCACTGCAGCGCGTTCAGCTCCTTGATGTCTAAAATCATGTCCAGATGCCGCACCGCCGCCTTGCCGTCGAGATGGTACATGCTGCGGTCGAGGTACGCGGCCTGTTTTCGGATGTGCGGCAGCGCGAACTCCTCGAACATTGCGGGCGAGATCATCGCCGCGGTGTCGCACTGCAATTTCGCCACGCGCCCCTTCCCCATCAGCTGGAACGGGCCGTAGTGGCCGAACCCGTCGGGCTCGACGAGCAGATTGTGGTGCTGCTCGAACGCCGCGTACCACGCGTCCTGCACCTCGTTCAGCAGGCGGTGGATCTCGTCGGGGCAGTCCATCATGTAGTACAGAAAATCCTGCGTCGGGAACATCGCCGCAAGAACGTCGACGTGCTCCGCGAGCTCGGTGCACCCCGTGACGTACCGGCCGTTCGCCTCGGCGACCGCGCGCCGCGTGAGATCGAGGCTCCAGCGCAGCCACGGGTTGTTCGGGTCGAGCTTGAGCTGCGTCGCGGCGGGGTCGGTCAATACGGGCTCGCACCACACCGTGTCCTTGCGGAACAGCGGCTGCGCGCCGAGAAACACGCCGAGCCCCGTCACCGTGATGTTCGCGTAGAAGCGCGGGTACGCTTCGCACACAAAGTGGTGCTGCGCGAACAGCTGCAGGTTGCGCGCCATCAGCGTGCCGTAGTCGGTCCAGTATTTTTCGTAGTTCTCCGGGTCGACCTGCTGCGCCGCCCGCTTTTCGATCTCGTCGCCGCCGTCGCCGGAGGAGGACTCGACCCAGCCGACCGGCCCGGCGTCGCGCGTGCGCGGCACAATCATCGCCAGAACGGGGCGCCCGAAATCGCCGCCCGCCCACCAGATCTCCATGTGTTCCTTGATCTCGGCCCAGTTGCCCTTGAAGTCACAATCCATCGTCCCTGCTCCTTATTGATTCCTTCTGTAAATAAGTGATGAGGCAATATTGCTCGTTTTCGATTTAATTATAGGCCTACCTCTTTGCCGTTGTCAATTATATCCGAAAAGTTCCCGCCGTTTCAAGGGATATTTGTCTTGACTTCCAAAAAAGTAAAAGCTATTATATCGATAACGATGTAATTAATTTTCGGCAAGGAGGCCCTATGCTGAGAGCGTCCGGTGATGGTTTCTCGGTGGTTGTCGGCGGCGAGACATTGCTCGTCCACCGCGCCGCCGCGCCGCTGCTTGAGGTCGGGTGCGGCGACGAACAGATCGACATGCACATGGGGCATTTCCGCTTTCGGGACGGCTGCACCGGCCGGAAGCCGCTACGGCACACCGATATTCGGGGCGACCGCGTCGCGTTCTCCGAGACAGCGGACGGACCGGTGCTGCTGACGCTGTCTTTTGAATTTACGGAGAGCGGCTGTACCGCGACGTTCGCGGACGCCGCCGAGGGCCTCTCGCGGTTTTGGATCCATCTTCCCTCGGCGGCCGACGAGGGAATCTACGGCTGCGGCGTCCAGTACTCGTACCTGAACCTGAAGGGACGCAACTACCCGCTCTGGGTCTCGGAACCCGGCGTCGGGCGGGACAAGCGCACCTTGATCACCAAGGCGGCCGATAAGCTGATGGGCGCGGGCGGCGACTACTACAATACCTATTTTCCGCAGCCCACCTATGTCACGGACGGGCTCAAGCTGGTGCATCTCGACTGCAGCGCCTACATGGAGTTCGATTTCTCGGCGGCGGAGCGCACGACGCTGTACAGCTGGGCGATGCCCGCGTCGCTGCGCATCGAGCGGGCGACCGATCACCGCGACCTGTCGCGCCGCGTCTCGGCGCTGTTCGGAAAGCAGCCGGAACTGCCGGACTGGATCCACAGCGGCGTCCTGCTCGGCGTGCAGGGCGGCACCGACGCCGTCTTAAAGAAACTCGCGTTCGCCGAACAGAACGGGGTGCCGGTCTCGGCGGTCTGGAGTCAGGACTGGCAGGGAAAGCGCGTCACCAGTCTCGGCAAGCGGCTGTTCTGGAACTGGGCCTGGAACGAGGCGGAGTACCCCGGCCTCGACCGCGTCATCAAAGAGCTCGCCGCGCGGGGCATCCGCTACCTCGGCTACATCAACCCCTATCTCTGCGTCGACGGCGCGCTGTACGCCGAGGGCGAGCAGAACGGGTATTTCGTCCAAAACCGCGCGGGCAAACCGTATCTGATCGATTTCGGCCAGTTCACCTGCGGCTCGGTGGATTTCACCAATCCCGCCGCCTTTGAATGGTATAAAGATATTATTAAGAAAAACATGATCGCGTTCGGGCTCTCGGGCTGGATGGCGGATTTCGGCGAGTACCTGCCCGCCGACGCCGTGCTCGCGAGCGGCGAGGACCCGAAACTGCTGCACAACCGCTGGCCGGTGCTGTGGGCGCGGCTCAACCGCGAGGCGATCGAGGAGAGCGGCCGGGGCGGCGACATCGTCTTCTTTATGCGCTCCGGCTTTACAGGCGCGCAGCGGTTCTGCCCGCTGCTCTGGGCCGGGGACCAAAGCGTCAACTTCTCGCGCCACGACGGGCTGATCAGCACGGTGCCCGCGGCGCTCTCGGCGGGACTGTGCGGCAACGGGCTGAGCCACAGCGACATCGGCGGCTTCACGGGGTTCAACAAACTGCTGGTGCGCGGCAAAAAAGTCTTTTTGCGCTGGACGGAGCTCGCGGCGTTCACGCCGGTTATGCGCACGCACGAGGGCATTCTGCCCGACCAGAACCACCAGTATTACGACAGCGCCGACACGGCCGCGTTTCTGGCAAAGATGACGCGCATCCACGTCGGCCTCGCGCCCTACCTCAAGGCGGTGATCGTCGAAAACGCCCGCGACGGCGTCCCGGTGATGCGCCCGCTCTTCTACCACTACGACGACCGCGCGCTCGCCGACTGTTTCGACGAATTCCTGCTCGGCCCCGACCTGCTGGTCGCGCCGGTGTGGAAGCGCTTCGCGAACGCCCGCACCGTCACGCTGCCCGACGACGAATGGATCCATCTGTTCACCGGAAAGGCGTACGGCGGCGGCACCCACCGCGTCCGCGCGCCGCTGGGCCGCCCGCCCGTCTTCTACCGCAAGGGATCGCCGGACGCGGCGCTGTTCCGGAACGCGGTGCAATAGGATTTTGGCCGGTTTTCCGGCTTTGGCACAAACACAGACATAAAAAACGGAGGAAGTTCCATGAAGAAACAACGCGGTGTCAACAAGTTCCTGTTCGCGCTCGGCGAGCTGCTGGGCGGCGGTTCGTTCATGATCATCTCGCTGCTGTACGCGTTTTTCCTGACCGACGTCCAGCTGATGGACCCCAAGCGGGTGGCGCTGCTGCTGCTCATCGGCAAGATGGTGGACGGCGCGGTCGATCCGTTCCTCGGCTGGCTCTCCGACCACACGAAATCCCGCTTCGGGCGCCGCAGGCCCTACTTCCTGTTCGGCATTCTGCCCGTCTTTATCACGTTCACCCTGCTGTGGAGCAGCTTTCAGTTCTCCACCGATCTCGGCATCTTCATGTACTACCTGATGATGTACTGCCTGTTCTCGATCTCCTACTCGACGATGATGGTGCCCTACAACGCCATTCTGCCCGACATGGTGCAGGACTACGACAAGCGCACCTCGTTCATGGGCGCCCGCATGTTGATCTCGATCTTCTCGTCGCTGCTCGCCGCTGTTCTGCCCAGCATGATCGTCGGCCGCTTCGGCGACATCAAGACCGGCTACATGGTCATGGCCGCGGGCTTCGGCCTGCTCTACGCGCTGCCGTGGCTGGCGGTCTTCTTCACCGCGAAGGAGCAGTACGCCGACACCGAGCCCAACAACATGGGCATCTTCAAGCAGGCGGCGCTCGTTTTCCAGAACAGGACGTTCCGCTACTACATCTTTATGTTCCTGTTCGGCATGGCGGGTTCCGACGTGCTGACGACGCTTGCGATCTACTACCTCTCCTACGTTCTGGGGATTCCCGCGCAGTTCACCGTGGTCATGGGGATCCTGATGGTCTCGCAGCTGATCGGCAGCCAGATCTGGACGCAGGTCGCCAAGCGCACGAGCAAGCACACGCCCATTAAAATCGGCGTTCCGCTGCTCGCCGTCGGCATGATCATCGGCTTCTTCCTGCAGCCGGGCATGCCGGTCTACTACATCTACACCGTCGCCCTGCTTATGGGGCTCGGCGGCATCACCTGCAACCAGGTGCCGTGGTCGGTGCTGCCCGACGTCATCGATGTCGGCGAGCTGATTACGGGACACCGGCAGGAGGGCGTTTACTCCGGCATGGTGACGTTTGTGCGCCAGCTCTCGCAGGCGCTGATGATCAGCTTCGCCACCTTCATGCTCGGCGTGGTCGGCTATGTGAACCCCGAGGTGGCCGGCGAGATGGCCGCGCAGAGCCCCGGCGCGATCATGGGCATCCGCATGCTGTTCTGCCTGACGCCGATTCTGCTCATGGGCATCGCGATGGTGTTGGGGTACTTCTACCCCATGGCCCGCAAGCGCTTCGACAGCATGTGCGCCGCGCGCACCCTGTTGCGCGCGGGCAAACCGCTGACGCCCGAGCTGCTGCCCGATGTCCTCGCGCTGACCGGCGTTCCGGAGAGCAAACTCTGGGGCGGGCAGGCCGAAAACTTCAAATAGGCACAAAAAAACACGGCCGCGCGGTTGTCGGTTCGGGACGCCGCGGCCGTGTTTTGTGAAGAAGTTCAGATAATCGCGTCGACGTAACCCAGCGCGTGCTCCATCACGATGGCGGCGGCGCCGATCGCGGCGGTGCGCTCGCCGAACACGACCGGTTTCAACTCCAGCCCCTCCAGCGCGACAAAAACCGCGCGCTCCCGGATCCCGCGCGTCAGCCGGTCGAAAAACACGTCGCCGAGCTCGCAGAGACGGCTGTTGAAGACGACGCTCTCGGGGTTGAGGAAGTTGACGATCTGCGCGACGCTCTCCGCGAGGTAGTCGCAGGTCTCGTCGAGCAGCGCGACCGCGTCCCGCTGGTTTTGCCGCACCGCGTCCAGAAAACAGCTCATATCAACCGCGGCGGGATTCTCGCCGATCGTCTGCCACAGCGCCGCGAACCGGTTGGCGCGGACGCCCTCCAGAATCTTTTCACGGATCGCCAGTTCCGAGATCTCGCTCTCGAGACAGCCGCGCTTGCCGCAGGGGCAGTAGCGCGTGCCGTTCGCCGTGCGGATGTGGCCGATCTCGCCCGCGGCGTAGTTCCTGCCGCGGTAGAGCGCCGACCCGATCAGGCAGCTCATGCGGACGCCCGAGCGGATCGAGATGACCACCGTCGTGGCGTCGGCCGGCCCCGGCACCAGCCACTTGTAGACCAGCGCCATACCGTTCGCGTTGTTCTCCACAAACACCGGGATATCGGGGATGTGTTCCGCCACGATGCTTCTCAGCGGAATGTCCCGCCAGTCCGGAATGTGCGGATAAAAAATGCAGACCCCCGTCTCGTCGTCGAGATAGCCCGGCGCGCCCACCCCGATGCCGAAGATCCGCGCGCGCTTGTCGGTGTGCGCCGCGAGCATCGCGTCGAGCCGGTTCAGGATACGGCGCAGCACCCCGTCCGGCGTGCGCTCGTCGGGATCGATGGCACAGGCGTCGTAATCGACCGCCTCCCCCGCGTAGTCGAGCAGCACCGTGCTGACCTCCCGCGCGTGGAACGACACGCCCAGAAAGTACCCGCCCGCCGGATTGATCGAGATGTGGGTCGGGCGGCGGCCGCTTCGGGTGCTCACCTTCTCGGCGTTGTAGATCAGCCCCTCCGCTAGCAGCGCGTCGACGGTGTCGAGCACCGTGTCCATGCTGTAGCGGCTGATCTTCTTGATGTCCATCTTGGACACCCGCCCACCGGCGCGGATGATGTGCAGAATGCGGTTTCTGGTATTGTTCTTTCTGATCAACCCCATGCCCGCCTGTTCCATGGAATACCCCCGTTCCCGCTGCGTCTTGCGCTGTCTTATTATATAATCGTTTGCGACTTAAATGCAATAACATCTATCGATGGAGGATCCTTTTGATGAAAAAAATCGTTGTCGGTCTCGGCAGTTTTGTGGCGCCGAGCTTCTGGGGGTCCTCGAAGGATCTCTTCCGCACGCGGCATCTGCCCGCGATGGCGGCGCTGGCCGAGCGTATGGACTTCACGCTGGCGGCGTGGTCCGAGGACATTGTCAGCGAGGCGGACGCCGAGAGCGCCTGCCGCTACTTCGAGGAGCAGGGCGCGGATTTTATCCTGCTGCAGTGCACCACCTTTCCGGGCGGCAACGTGATTCTGCCGTTCGGGCACTGCCGCGCGCGGCTGGGACTCTGGGGACTGCCGGAGCCGGAGCGGGGCGGCGCGATTCCGCTGAACTCGTTCTGCGGCATCAACCTGCTGTCCAGCATCCTGGGCCAGTACATGGACGCCGCGCAGCCGATGAAATGGTTCTACGGCGACAGCGACGACCCGAAATTTCTGCGGCGCTTTTCCGTGACCGTCGCGGCGCTGCGCGGCATCAAGAGCATGACCGGCGCGCGCATCGGGCTGCTGGGCGGCATCGCGCCCGGCTTCACCGACTTCGCCTTCGACGAGCGCAAGACGAAGGCGAAGCTCGGCATTACGGTCGACCGCCTGCCGGAATTCGGCGACATCAAGGAGCGTGCGCTGACCTACGACGACGCCGTGATCGCCCCGCTGCGCAAGGAATTCAGCGCGACCGCCTGCTGCGTCTCCGCGGCCGCCGAGCACGACCTCGACGCCACCGCGCGCTGCTACAAGGCGATCGAGGACATCATCAAGGAGAACCGCTACGACGCCGTCGGTATCGGCTGCTGGCCGCGCTACCGCGCGAGTTTCGGCATCGTGGCGTGCGCGATCATCGGCCGCCTGCTGGAGGAGGGGTATATCGCCGCCTGCGAGGGCGACGTCGACTCGGCGGCCTCGCTGCTGATGCTGCGCGGCATCTCGCGGCAGACCCCCATGCTGATGGATCTGTCCGACATCGATTTTTGCGACAACACCGCGCTGCTGTGGCACTGCGGTTCCGCGCCCGCCTGTTTCGCCAATAAAGACGGCATGAAACTGGACGCGCACTACAAGCCCGGGCGGCGCGCGCCCGCAGCGGACAGCGCGCTCGTGGGCTGCGTCAACGACATGGTCTTTGCGCCGGGCGACATCACGGTCGCGCGCTTCACCTGGGAGTACGAGCGGGCGCTGCTGCTGGCGGGATCCATCGTCGAGAAAGCCGACACCGGCTTTGACGGCAGCCGCGGCTGGATGGGCGGCATCCGCGTGGCCGGGCAGCACGTCGACGCCGACACGCTCGTCAACACGATTATGGTCAGCCGCTTTCAGCACCACTATCCCGTCGCGGCGGGCTGCTGGGAGGACGAGGTGCTCGAGTGTCTCGCCTGGCTCGGCGTCGACCCCATCGCGCCGGTTCCATACCGGAACTATCTTCAGAAATTTTAAGAAGAAAGCGCAATTTTATGAAACTGTATAACGCAAATGAATTGATGGATGCGGCGATGCGCGGCGGGTACGCGCTGCCGGCGCTCAACGCGAACGGCGCCACCTACGACATCGCGCGCGCCATACTGGAGGCCGCCGACGAGCTGCGCTCCCCCGTCATCATTCAGGCCTACGAGCCGAATCTCGAGTACCGCGGCTACGACTACTTCACGATGCTGGTCAAGCACCTCGCCGCCGACCTCGATGTTCCGATCGCGATCTCGCTCGACCACGGCAAGAGCGTTGAATCCGTCATGCGGGCGGTGCGCGCCGGATTCACGCATGTGATGTTCGATTTCGCCAGCCACCCGATCGAGGAGAACATCGCAGCGACCAACCTCGTCGCGTCGCTGGTGCACCCGCTCGGCGTGTCGCTGGAGGCCGAGATCGGCCACATGGCCGTCCGCGCGACCGGCGAACAGGTGCAGGGCTTCGTCACGCCGCTGGACGAGGCGGTGCGGTTCGCCGAAGCCGCCGACATCGATTTCCTCGCGCTCGGCGTCGGCACCAACCACGGCATCTTCGACCGGCAGGATCAAATTGACTTCGCGCACATCCGCGCCGCCAAACAGCACATCGACCTGCCGATCGTGCTGCACGGCACCTGCGGCGTCTCGATGGCGGACGTCGCGCGCTGCGTCGCGGCCGGCATGAACAAGATCAACTTCGGGGAAGGTCTGCGCGCAAAGTACATCCGCGACTGGCAGGAGCTCGCCGCCGATTTCCCGCACGAGCAGCACGCGTGGCGCATCATGCGGGAGGCCAAGGACCGCATGAAGGCGTACGTCAAGACCATCATCCGCGCGGTGGGCAGCGACGGGAGGATCCAATAGCGACGATAGAAAAGGCGTGCCGCGAACAAATGCGGCACGCCTTTTGTTTTTCTGAACAACCGCCGGGATCGCTGTTGGCATTAGGGCAGAGAACCGGGCGGCATCGGCGCGCGTGCCCCGCGGCACGTTCCGGTTCGGGCTCGACGAATCGCGCTCGCTGCCCGAGATGCTTTCGGGACTGCTGCCGTGGTTCGGCGGGGAGCTGCGATCGACAATCTGACGGCGGTGCCGGAAAACGTCCGCAAGCAGACCTTGCTCAGTTTTGGGCGGCAGGCACGGAAACCGCGCCGTGATGCCCGCAGCTCGGGTCGGGCAGGACGGTCAGAACGTCGAACGACGCGGCGAGGCCGTCGTACTGCAACATCTTGGAGTACAGCGGGCTGCCGCAGCGCAGCAGCAGTTTCAGACACTCGTTCGCCTGCAGCGCGCCGATCACGCCGGCGGTGGCGCCGAGCGCGGCGACGGCGCGGTTGCCGTGCAGGCTGTCGACCCCGAGGCAGCGCAGGCAGGCGCTCTGCCGGCCGATCACGGTGACGTACCCGTAGAAGCCGTCGATGCCGCCGTCGACCAGCGGGATGTCCAGCGCGAGGCAGGCGTCGTTGAGGACGAGGCGCGCGGCGACGGAATCGACGCAGGCGGCGACGACGTCCGCCCCCCGCAGCAGTGTCAGGGCGTTGTGCCCGGTGAGTTCTTCTTTGTGGAGAATAATATCGGTCTCGGGATTCAGCGCCAGCAGTTTGGCGCGCGCGGATTCCGCTTTCGGCGCGCCGATGTCGGCGATGGTGTGCAGGAACTGGCGGTTGAGGTTGCTCTCCTCCACCGTGTCGTGCTCAATCACGGTGATGTGCCCGACGCCCGCCGCGGCGAGGTAGGTCAGTACCGGCGACCCCAGCCCGCCCGCGCCGACAACGGTCACGCGGGATTTTTTCAGCAGCGCCTGCCCCGCGACGCCGATCTCCGGCATCGAAATCTGACGGTCGTACCGCATATCAACCACCTCCGACCGGCGGGAAAAACGAAAGCCCGCCGCCGTCTTCTATTGCGTTTCCGGGTTTTGCGCGCCGCCCGCAGCCGCGCTGCGCCTCGGTTTTTCGCGGTTCCGCCGCAAGAAGGCCCGCCATCGAATCCCGGACATCCGGCACCCGCCCCGCCGCGCTTTCAGCACGCAGATCACGACAAAAGTATACCACAGAAAGCCGGGAATGCGAAGCCTTTCCCGCTTTGGCGCCGTTGCGGTCTACAGGGGCTGCGCTTCGATTCCGGCGGCCGGGCAGGCGTTGACCGCACCGCGGCTGCGCGCCCGCACCGCCTCTCTCGACGAGACCGTGCGCGGAGTGATGCCCGGCACACCGCCGCGCTGTCCGCGCGATCTTTTGCGAATTCGACCCCGGCAATCGGGCAGCGACCGCATTACGGTATATTGCCATATTATTCTTTATTGTGTATAATGTTTTCAAGTCCATTAATCTTCGACCTGACCCGCCTAAAGCGCAGCGCCGCCACGGCATTCAGGCATTGGGTATTGCCGGAAACAGCACTGCCTTCCGCACCGAAAAGAAGACGATTGTGATACATAACACCGGTCTGTATGCAATGTCCTCTTTTTGAGGACATTTTTTGTTTCAGCGCCGTAATTCGGCGCCGACTATAATTCTACAAAAGGAGAAAACAATGAAAAAGCTGATTGTTCTGCTGTTCGTGCTCTGCCTGACCGCCGCGCTGTTTGCGGGCTGTACCCCGAAGGAGGAAACGCCCGCGACGCTGCCCGCCACCGCCGCCGATTCCGGCCCCGTGCAACCGCCCGCCGAACCCGCCTGGACCCTGGCCGTTGTCACCGCGGACGGCGAGAAGGCGTTTACCTCGATCGACGCCGAACCCCTCACCGTGGTCGAGATGGACGCCACCACCAAGAACAAAGAGGGCGTTGAGAAAACCTACAGCTACAAAGGCTATCTCCTGAGCGACATTCTCGCGGCCGTCGGCGTCGCCGATTTCACCAGCATCACGGGTGAATCCTCCGATGCGTACACCGCCGAGCTCGACAAGGCGCTTGCCCTGAACGACGACACCATCATCGCGTTTGAGCGCGACGGCGAGGCATTGGAGCCGCTGACCCTTGTCCCCGCGCAGGGCACCGGCAACCAGTTCGTCAAGATGCTGATCAAGATCACCGTAAACGCCTAACGCCACGACGACGGAGGAACGATCCGTGAAAAGATTATTTATAATCCTGCTCTCGCTGGCGCTGATCGCCGCGCTGCTGGCGGGGTGTGCGCCCAAAGCCGCCGCGCTGCCCGACGGCACCTTCGAGGGGGAAGCGAAGGGCTACGGCGGCCCGCTCAAGGTGTCCGTCACGGTTGCGGGCGGCAAGATCGCCGGCGTGGCCGTGCTGTCGAACAGCGAGACCGCCGAGTACGGCGGCCGCGCCATCGAGGCGCTGCCCGGCAACATCGCGGCGGCCAACTCGCTCGGCATCGACGCCATCTCGGGCGCCACCATCACAAGCCGCGCGATCTTCCGCGCGGCTGCGGACGCCATCACGAGGGCGGGCGGCGACCCGGCCGCGTACGGCTACGTCGCGGAGGAGGACATCTCGGCCGCGGACGTCGTGACGATTGTGGGCCTGCCCGACGGAAAAACCGCCGAAATCACCGGCGAACAGCTTATGGCGTTCGCGCCCGTGGAGATCACGGCGACCTCGGTGAATTCCGCGGGGGAGACGAATGACGTCAGTGCGAAAGGGGTGTATCTCGAGACCGTTCTCGCCACGCTCGGCGTCTCTCAAGCGGACTACGCGGGCATTGTTTTTACGGCGACGGACGGCTACTCGATCGAGGTGCCGAAAAGTGTGCTCGAGATCCGCGATATCCTGATCGCTTATGAGGTGAACGGCGAGCCCTGTTCCCCGCGCACGATTGTGCCCGAGGAGCGCGCGATGTACTGGGTCAAGTTCCTCGGCACCATCGAGCTGCTGGAGCACATCGAGGTTGTGCCGGTGGACACGCTGTTCGTCCTTGAGACGATGACGGCGGCCCTCGCGGGCGAGGACTACAAGTATTACGACAGCGTCGATCAGGCCGTGCCGGTCGCCGACATCTTCACCGCTTATCTGACCGCGCAACCGGACTTCGTGACATTGATCTCGGTCGACGGGCTGAACAAGTACGACAAGTACGACACTGTCGCTGCTCAGTTCATCAAGATCACGGGCGAGGACGCGCCGCTGTTTATCGGCCCGAATCTGCCCGAGGGCATGCGGCTCAAACACACGCTTCTCATAAAACTGGATAACGAGGCGGTCGTGAGCGTTGTCTCCGCGATGGTCAAAGACGGCCTGACGGAATCCGTGCCGCTGACCGCACTGCTCGAGATCGCCGGGATCCTCGACGCCGAGACCTATAAGCTGGCCGGCGGCGACGGCTACGCGGTCGACATCGCCAAGGCGGATCTCGAAAAAGGCGTCGTCACAATCGAGGACGGCGTGGTGGTCGTGCGCTTTGCGGGCCTTGAGAAAAATACCACCGTCAAGGGTCTGCTGCGCATCGAAGCCGTGTCCTAGCGATGGTAAAACGATTTTTAGACCGGTTCACGCTCTTTAATTTAATGGTGATCGCGCTGCTCGCCGCGCTGGGGATTGCGGTAAAAAGCGTGATTGTTCCGCTCGTCCACATGGTCACGGGCCCGCTGTTCATTCCGGGCGGCATCGTCGCGGGCGGCATCTACATGATGTTTCTGGTGCTCGCCTGCGCCATCACGAACCTGCCCGGATCCGGGTTTCTCTGCGGCTTGACGCAGGGCATCATCGTGCTGATTCTGGGGGTGGGCGGATCCCACGGCGCGCTGAGCATCCTGTCCTACTCGCTGACGGGGCTGGCCGTCGATCTGATTTTTGTGCTGCTCGCGCGGAAAGAGCCCAACGCAATCGCCTGTTTCTTCGGCGGCATGGCCGCGAACCTGACCGGCTCGCTGATTGTCAATGCCGCGTTCTTCTCGCTGCCGCTGGTGCCGCTGGTACTCAGCCTCGCCGCCGGCGCGCTTTCGGGCGGATTGGGCGGGCTGCTGGCATGGGTTATCACGAAGCAGCTGCGAAAGCTGGGTGTCGTAAAATAAAGCCGGAAGTGCGCGCAGGCAACTGCGCGCACCTTTTCCGCATAAAAAGGATCTTTACGAGGTCGAGGATATGAAACGAAATCTGAACATCTTCGCCGTTCTTTCTATATTGCTGCTGCTGACCGCCTGCGGCACGGGGAACAACGCCGCCTTTGAAAACGGTTTTGTGCCCGCCGTGCAGGTGCTGGGCGACGTCGACGCGGCGCTGACGCTCAACCGCGCCTTGGCCGAAAACTTCGGCTGGACGACGGTGGACAACGAGGGCACCGAGCTGCCCGCGATTCTGCTGGCGGACATCGTGGCCGCCGCCGGTCCCCGCGCGGCGCAGTACGAGATCTATCTGGTCGGCGCGGACGGGCTGACCTCGATGATCGAGGGCGACGACCTCACGGGCTGCCACGTCGCGTTCTCCCGCGATTTCGGCTGGGAGTGCGTGAACCTGAACCACCCCATCTCCAGCAAGGTCAAGATGCTGGCCAAGATCATCGTCGTGACAAAAGAGGGGGTGCTCGACCCCGCGGCGGTCGGTATTGTGGGCGCGGACGGCGTCAACCGCACCGTGACGGCGGGCGCGCTGATGGTGCAGCCCTACTGCGCCGAGATCGAGTTCGAGGGCAAGTCCGAGATCAACGGAAAGAGCGTGACGGTGTTCACGCCGCTGGGCCGCATCGCGGTGTCCTCGGTGCTGACGGCGGACAAGGAGGTCTGCGCCGTCGGCAAAAACGGGGAGCTGTACTACGACCGCAATTTCGCGGACGCCTTTATCGAGATCGGCAAAAACAGCCTCGACTACGTCTCGGGCGGCCACACCGTCGCGGATATCGCCGGGATCATGGCCGACCCGCCCAAAATCACGATCGCCGCCGTCTTCGAGGACGCGCTGCATTTTCTCGGGAACGATGAGCGCGTGCTGATCATCGAGCTGGACGGCTGGGGGTACGAGATGTTCCGGCGCGGCGCGCAGTCCCAACCCTTCCTGTCCTCGCTCGAGGCGCAGCGGGCGCTGGCGGCCTACCCGTCGATCTCCCCCGTCGGCCTCGCGACGATGCTGACCGGCACCTTGCCCGACACGCACGGCATCCGCGACCGGGGCACCCGGGAATTTACGGGCGACGACCTGTTTCAGCGCGCGGCGGCGCTCGGCAAAACGGTCTTTTATGTGGAGGGCGAGACCAGCCTGATTCACACGTCGGTGCAGCCCGAGCTGTCGGCGGATCTCTCCGGTGACGGGTACACGGACGAGGAGGTCTTCGCCAATGTCACTGAAGGGGCGCTGACCGCAGCGGATCTTGTCTTTGTCCATTTCCACGGTATCGACGACGAGGCCACCGCCAGCGGGCCCTACTCCGCCAAAACGCTGGCGCGCATGGCGGCGGTGGACGGGATGGTGCGCGCGCTGTGCGAACAGTTCGACGGCCGCGTCATCATCACGGCGGACCACGGCCTGCACGAGACCGCCGAGGGCGGCACGCACGGACAGTTCCTGTACGAGGATATGGTTGTACCCTACATCATTACGCGCGGAGGAAACGCATGAAAAAACAGACCATCATTATCATCGCCGTCGTGGCGGTGCTGCTCGTTGCGGTGGCGGTCTTCGCCATCCTGAACAGCGGCGCGATGAAGGAGAAGGGCGCACTGCAGGAGAGCGGCACCTTTTTCCTCGTGAGCGGCGACCAGAAGATCACCGTGACGCAGGCGGATCTCGAGGCGATCGGGATCGTCGATTTTGACGCCAACTACGACCCCAGCGACGCGGGCCCCTCGGTCCGGCACTTCTCGGGCGTGCCGCTGAAAGCGCTGTTCGACTACTACGCGCTCGACTACGCGCAGACATCCAGCATCACGTTCACGGCGCTGGACGGCTACGCCTCCGCGCTGCCGATCAAGGACGCGCTGGACGAGACGAGCTGCTACATCGCGGTCGCCGAGGACGGCGCGCCGATCCCCCCGAAAGCGGAGGGCGGCAGCGGCCCGATCATGATGGTGCTCGCGAAAGACGAGTTCAGCCAGCGCTGGTGCAAATTTCTGATGGAAATCACCTTAAAATGACCCCGGCGGTTGCGGTGGAAAACTTAACCGTCCGGTACGGCGACCGGCGCATTATCGACCGGTTGTCTTTCCGCGTGGGCGCGGGCGAGGCCGTCCTGATACAGGGGCCGTCTGGCATCGGGAAATCCACGCTGCTGCACGCGATCTGCGGGCTGATTCCGAAGGAGATTCCCGCCGACATGACGGGCAGCATCGCGCTGTTCGGCGCGACCGGCCCGCTGCCGCAGCAGGCGCGCGCCGGGACGATCGGCATCGTGTTCCAGAACCCCGAGACCCAGCTGTTCTGCGACACCGTCGCCGACGAGATCGCGTTCGGGCTCGAAAATATCGCCGTGCCGACCGGAGAGATGCAGCTGCGCGTCGACCGCTACCTCGCCGTCGTCGGCCTGACCGACTACAAATACGCCTCGCCCAAAAACCTGTCGGGCGGGCAGAAACAGCTCGTGGTGCTCGCCGCGGTGCTGGCGCTCGAGCCGAAAATTCTGCTGCTCGACGAGGCGCTCTCCCAGCTCGACGCCGACGGAAAAGCCGAGCTGATCGCGAAACTGGCCGAGCTGAAGCGCACCGGCATCACGTTGCTGATGGTCGACCACGACAACGAGCTTGCACCGATCGCCGACCGGATTGTGGCATTGGAGGGCGTATGGGACTGAACATTGTGTTTCGCGACGTCCTCTACCGGTACCCGAAGAACGACGGGTTTGTGCTGGACATCCGCCACTTCGCCCCCGCGCCGAACGCCTGCACCCACCTGTTCGGCAGAAACGGCAGCGGCAAGACGACGCTGGGCAAGATCGGCGCCGGACTGCTCAAGCCGCAGGCGGGCGTGGTGCTGGTCGACGCGGAGGACATTGGGAGCTGGCCGCTCGGGCGGGTCGGCGGCAATGTGGGCTATCTCTTTCAGGAGCCGTCGCGCCAGATCTTTGCGCCGTCCGCGAGAGAGGAAATCATGTTTCCGCTGACGCTGAACGGACAGAGCGCCGAGCAGGCGGCGGAGACCGCCGACCGGCTGCTGATGGAGTTCGACCTCGCGCACCTCGCGGCGCAGTCGACGTTTACGCTCAGCCGCGGCGAGAAGCAGCGGCTTGCCCTCGCGGCGATGCTGGCGGGGGAACCGCGGTTCTTCATCCTCGACGAGCCGACCACGGGGCTGGATGCGATCCGCCGGGACATCCTGAAAAACACCGTGCGCACGCTGCTGGATCACGGCGCGGGGGTGCTGCTCATCAGCCACGACGCCGCGTTTTGTAAACAGGTCGCGACCGAGACGGTGCGCATCGAGAGGGGGGTGCCGCTCGATGTTTGAGCCGGATCAGACCGCGCCGCGCTTCGATCCCCGCGTGCTGTTTGCCGCGGCGGGGTACTTCTCGATGTTCGCCGTCATCTTCCGCAACCTCTATTTTATGGCGGCGCTGTTCGTGCTGGCATTTCTGTACGCGCTGGTGCTGCGCGTTTCGCCCGGCGCGCTGTGGCGGAAATGCCGCCGTCTGTGGCAGATCGCGCTGATCGCCACATTTTTGCAGAGCGTCTTCTCCCCGTCCGGGCAGGTGTTGCTCAACATCAAAGATTTTCCGCTGCTGACCGTCGGCGGCCTCGAGAAGGGCGCGCTCGTGCTGCTGCGCCTGTCGGTGCTGATCATCAGCGGCGTGCTGTTCACAACCTACCCCACCCGCACACTCATTCAGGGGCTGATCCAGATCAGGCTGCCCTACGAGATCGCGTACATGGTACTGGTCGGGCTGCGCTTTGTGCCGATGCTCGGCGAGGAGCTGCGCGACGCGATGACCGCGATGCAGCTGCGGGGCATCGTGGTGGAGAAGCTGAGGTTCGGAAAACGGATTCAGCTCTACACCTATCTGCTGTTGCCCGCGGTGGCCGGAACGATTTTCCGGGCGCGCGAACTGTCGATGAGCATGGACATGCGCGGGTTCCGCGCGCTGCCCTACCGCACCAGCTACCAGACGCTCACATTGCGGCGCAGGGACCGCGTGGCGCTCGTTCTGATCGCCGCTCTCGCCGCCGCGACCGCGTTTTTATACTTTTATTTCGGGATATAGGAGGCCGCCATGAAAATTTTCAGTGTGTGCGGAATCAGCACCACCGGGAAGACCACGACGATCGAGTGCCTGATTCGGGAGCTCTGTAAAAGGGGGTACCGCGTCGGCTCGGTCAAGGAGATCCATTACGAGCAGTTCGAGATTGACCCCTCGCCGACGAGCAACACCCACCGCCACCGCGCCGCCGGCGCAGCGCTGGTCACGGCGCGCGGCTACCGCGAGACCGACATCCTGTTCCCCGAGATGCTGCCAATGAAGAAGATCCTGGAATTTTACGAGGGCAACTTCGACTACGTCGTGCTGGAGGGCGTGGACGACATCCCGGTGCCAACGATCGTGACGGCGCGGACGGCGGCGGACTTCAAGGACAAGCTGTCCGACTACACGTTTTGCATCTCGGGCCGCATCGGCGACGACGGCGGCACCGGCCTGCCCTACCTCGACGCGACGACCGACATCGGGAAGCTGACCGATCTCGTGGAGCGCGTCGTGTACGATCAGCTGCCAAACGTGTCCGAGGACTGCTGCACGGCGTGCGGCGAGAGTTGCGCGACGCTGGGCGCAAAGATCCTCCGTGGCGAGCGCAGCCGCAGCGACTGCGTCGCACAGCGCGGCGTGACACTGTCGGTCGACGGCAACCCGATTCCGATCGTGCCGTTCGTGCAGAACATCCTGCGCGGCAGTATCCTTGGCATCGTGCGGGAGCTGGACGGCTACCGCGAGGGCGGCGAGATCATCATCCGGTTTTGAGGTGTGGTACCGCCTCAAGACACACCGTCTTTCTGCGGGCGGCAAGCGCACGTGACACCCGATGGATTGCAGGAACCCCGCAGCACCTCACGGCGCTGCGGGGTCGGTTTTTGACGGTTGACGCTGTTGCATATTTCAACAGACCTGTTTGTGCTTTTGCGTTTCCCGCCCGGTTATACGGCGTCCTGCGTCAGCATCGCCTTCCGGTACTCCGTCGGCTTTTTCCCCGTCTGCTGCTTGAAGATGCGCGCGAAATAGTTCGCGTCCTCAAAACCGACCGCCGCCGCGATCTGGCCGATCGTCAGCGCGCCGTGCTGCAGCAATTTGCAGCTCTCCTCGACGCGCTTTTCCGCGATGTAGGCCGGGATGCTCCTGCCGACCTCCTTGTTGAAGCGCATCGACAGATAGGACTCGTTGAGCCCCAGCTCCTCCGCCAGCGTTGTGAGCGTGACGGGCTGCGACAGGTTAAAAGTAATATAGTTGATTGCGCGGCGCACATGCACCGAGTACCCCGACAGCGAGTGCAGCCGAACCTGCTTACAGTAGTTCTGCACCATCTCCTGCGAGATCGCGAGCATCGAGACCTCGCTCGTCATGTTCTCGATCTTCACGGCGTAGTACGAGCTGATTTTGTCGATGTACAGCGGGTGCACATTCGCGCTTTCGATGGTCTTGCGCAGCAGCGTGTTCAGCACGATGCAGAGATTCTTCTGGTTGCGCAGGCGGTTCGGGGTGCGCACCAGATCCGTCCCGATGCTCAGATACGGTTTCAGCGCGTCCGGGTCCCCTTTTTGCACCGCCGCCAGCATCCTGCGCTCGCCCTCGTACCGCGACTCGATCATCTGGGCGTACGCCTGCAGTTTATCCTCCTCGAAGACCGGACAGGGGGCGGGCTGCGCAGCAAGATCCAGTTCCTGCGCCGCGCCGTACACCGGCGCCCTGTCCATCGCGGCGAGGCACAGCGCGTTGAAAAACGCCGTGATCTTGTCGAGCTCCAGCGTCGGCAGGGACTCGTAGTACTTGACGTATTGATCCAGCAGGACGAGCGGCACATTGTTCTGCACCAGAATTGATTGCACCGCTGCGTCGTCGCCGCGGCTGCGCAGATAGGGGCCCAAAACGAAGTAGCCCTCGTTGTCCCACAGTTTCAGCGCGGCGTAGCTCATCTGGAACTGCTCGGAGATCTCCACAAGGCAGCCGGTTTCCAGCGTCAGCAGTGCGCCGCCGAACAGCAGCGCGTCGTTGCTGCGCACAACCGCCGCCGGCATGATATCCTGATTGATCGTATCCACCGGCTGCAGGTTGCGGTTCAGCAGCACAAGGTGGGTGTCCATCATCGTGTACGCGAGCCTGCAAAAGGAAATCATCAGCAAATCGAAA
>JAVBVJ010000134.1:0-3559 GCA_031554355.1 Oscillospiraceae bacterium | reverse complement strand
TCGATTGCGAAGGCCCGTCCACAGGACTAGGCTTCGCCGTCGCAGGCTTCTAGTATCGAGGACGTCTCCCGCCCGAGACGAAGCGCCCGCCCTCGCGACGGTTCGCTGTCGCTACCAACCTTCCGCGGTAGTCGCTCCGCGCAAGCTGGTCACCGATCAATAAAGACGAATCGCTATCCGTCGTTCGCCGCCATAGCTTGCCCGCCCACCCGCCCAAATAAATATGGGGCTTCGCCCCAAACCCCCTGTTGAAGAAACGGCGGCGAACTGGCTTGTTAGTAATTTTGACTTTACCAGCTCTCGCGGAGCGACACTAATCACTAAAAGCCAATCACTATTCGCTTTCTCCACTCCGTATTATTGCCGAATTCCGCCGGTCGCGGCGGATTATTTTTGTCTTTTTGCGGTTTTTCGACAGCATTCCCCACTAGATGTTGCCGTAATTATTAAGAATTCTTGACATTTTGCCACAAGTAATTGATTTCATAAAAATATGTGCTATATTTATACTAATAGTATACTTTGTGAGGTCGTTCCGCTTATGCATCGCTATCAAATCACCAATGCCCGCGTCATCCTGCCGACCGGTGTTTTACACGGGGTCGCTGTTTTGGTTGAGGGGGAACGCATCTTCGGCATGACCGCCGACTACGTCTCGCACGAGGAGTGGCCGGTCGTCGACGGGCAGGGGTACTACCTGTCGCCGGGGTTCATCGACATCCACAACCACGGGCGGGCATTTGCCGATTCGATGCACGCCAAGTACGACGCGTTTGAGCGCATTGCACTGCACCAACTGACCAGCGGGGTCACGAGCTACCTGATCACGACACAGCCCGCGCCGATGACCGAGACGATGAACGTGATCTACGCGGCGCTGCAATACATCCGAAGACCCAACGCGGGCGGCGCCAAACCGCTCGGTATCTATCTCGAGCATCCGATGCTCACGGGCTTTTCGTCGGGCGACGCCGGCCGCAGCACCGAGATTGACCAGCGTCTGCTCGAGGCGCTGCTGTATGTCGGCGAGGGGATGATTCGCGTCATCTCGTTCCCGCCGGACGCGGGCGGGCTCGAGGAGGCGGTGGAGACGCTGCGGGTGCGGCGGATCGCCTCGGCGGTCGGGCAGGCGGGTGCGGATTTCGTGTCCGGTCTCCGCGCGTTCGAGGACGGCGCGTCCGTCGCCAGCCATATGTTTAAGGATTCCGCGCCGATGGATGCCGCGCAGCCCGGGCTGTCCGCGGCGGCGCTGTGCGACAACCGCGTCTTCTGCGAGCTGATCGCCGACGGCATCGAGGTGCACCCCGCGCTGCTGAAGATGGCCTACCGCCTGAAGGGCAGCGCCAAAATCGCGCTGATCTCGGACGCCCAGTCGATCACCGGTATCGCGGACGGCGAGTACAGCTACGACGGCCGGAAAATCATCGTGCGCGGCGGCGTCGCGCAGGACGAGAACGGAAAACCGGCGGGGTCGGCGACGAGCCTCAACGAGGTGGTGCTCAACATGATGCAGTTCACGGGATGTCCGATCTTCGAGGCGGTGCAGATGGCGTCACTGACGCCAGCATCCGTCATCGGGTTCGAGGACACCAAGGGCAGCATCGCCGAGGGCAAGGACGCCGACCTTCTGCTCATCGACGACGGCATCAACGTCCGCCGCGCTATTGTCGGAGGCAAGACGATCTTTTCCGCGATTCCGAAATCCAACCGGAGGGCGCTCGAGTAATGCCGGGAAAAGTCAAAACTTTTATAAATAAGCAACCGTGGTATATCATCGGCGCATTGCTGATGCTGATCACGGTTGTTTTAGAGTGCACGGTTTTTAATATCCACGCCTACGACCATCTGTTCGACCGCGCGCCGGTGATTGCGGGGCTGCCGATGACCGCCGACCGGGCGGTCGAGACGCTCGACGAAATCACGTTTCTGACCGAACCGTCGCAGCTCGAGATCACCGGCATCAACGCCGCGGTGCAGACCATCCAGTTGCCGCTCGAGAGCCGGAACAGCGACGGCGTCTACGTGCGCATCGCGTTCCGCGACGGCAGCACCGACGTCTACGCGTTCTCGGAGCCGGTCTGGATCGCCGAACTGTCGCGCGGTGATACCGGCGCAAACCTCGTGACGCTGCGCCCGGTCGGGGACTGTAAAAGCATCGCGATCGCGGTCGACGTCGCGGCGGGCGACACCGTCGCGCTGCTGAACCCGACGCTCAATGTGCCGCGCGCCGTGCGGCTCAATTCCGGCCGCATGATCGCGGTGTTCGCGCTGCTGTGCCTCGGGGTGCTGCTGCGCCCGAAATCGGGAGGCTACGCGGTGCTGTATGATCCCGCGAAGAAACGGCAGAAACTGTTGATCGCGGGGCTGCTGCTCGTCGAGGGCGCGTTGCTGGTCTTTCTGTATACCACGTCGGTCACCGGCCCGTTCGGGGTTTTATATAACGAGATGACAGAAGCGCTGCTCGCGGGGCGGGTCGATCTCGGCAAGACGATGCCGCCGGTCTTCGCCGCGCTGGACAACCCCTACGACTACCTCGCGCGCACCGCGCTGAATCCGGGCGAGCACGACCTGTTCTCGACCTGGGACCGCGCCTACTTTAACGGCCAATTTTACAGCTATTTCGGCCCGCTGCCGATGCTGCTGCTCTATCTGCCCGCCAAAGCGCTGTTCTCGTACGATCTGACGTCGGCGCAGGCGGTGTTGATCTTTTCGCTTGCGCTGCTGCCCGCCGCGTGGCTGCTGCTCGACCGCGTCGCGCGGCTGTGGTTCCCGGACAAATTGCCGCTGCCCGTCTTTCTGATGGCGCTGTTCGCGTTCGTCAACGGCTCGGGTTTTCTGTGGCTGCTGCGCCGTCCCGCCGCCTACGAGCTCGCCAACATCTCCGCGCTGACGATGACGACGCTGGGCCTCGCGCTGTGGCTGACGGCGCTGCTTAAAGCGAAACACCCGCCCGCCGCGTCAAACGGGGGGCTGATGCTCGGCTCGCTGTGCATGGCGTCCGTCGTGTGGTGCCGCCCCAGCTTGTTGCTGTTCTCATTTTTGGCGGTGCCGCTGCTGTGGCGCGTCTTTGTGCGGAAACCCGACCGCCGCTGGTGGGGGAACGCCGCCGCGTTCGCGCTGCCGTTCCTGCTGTTCGCGGCGCTCGCGATGGCCTACAACGCGGCGCGGTTCGGCTCGGTGTTCGAGTTCGGCGCGCGCTACCAGATCACGATCTGGGACGTCTCCAACGGGCTGCCCGCCGCGTCGGGGTGGGCCGGCCTGTGGTACTACTACCTGCAGCCGCCGCTCGTGCAGGCGCAGTTCCCGTTCCTCTTCCCCGTCGTGACCGACATCCCGTATCAGGGGCACATCTTCGTGCAGGAGTCGTTCGGCTTTTTGTGGTCGACGGCGATGATCCTCTTCGCGCTGTTCGGGCGCGCGGCAAGACCGGTGCTGCGCGACAAACCGGGCGCGCTGAATTTCTACCGATTGGCAATGGCGTCCGCGTTCGCGCTGTCGATTCTGACCGTGATCATGGGCGGCGTCGCACAGCGCTATCTGACGGATTATCTGTTCATTT
>JAVBVJ010000154.1:0-7658 GCA_031554355.1 Oscillospiraceae bacterium | reverse complement strand
ATCGAGACCATCGTCAGCCAGCCGGAGCCGGGCGCCATGTATTACGGCAAGGTCACCCGCATTTTGCCCATCGGCGCGATGGTGGAGATTGCCCCGGGCAAAGAGGGCTTGGTGCACATCAGCAAGCTGGACACCCAGCGCGTAGAGAAGGTGGAGGACGTCGTGTCGATCGGCGACATCGTCCCTGTAAAGGTCACCGGTATCGACGACCGCGGCCGCATGAACCTCTCCCGGCGCGAGGCTTTGGAAGCGCTTAAGTCGCTTAAAGCCAAAGAACCAGAACAAGAATAACAATAACAGTAATCAAACCCACGCCTGCGGGCGTGGTATGCACGAGCCCTATAAGGGCTGAATACTGCCCAGCGCCTAAATGACGCTGGGCTTTCACTTCGTTCAAGCCCCAGTGGGTGGATTACCTAGCGCTGACCCTTAAAAGGGTCTTCATATTCTTTTCGAGATATTTTGTCTTGTGCGATATCTGCCGTATCCTGTTCCCTGATGTACTTCTTGATGGTTGCTTCATTTAGTCCCACTGTGCTGACGTAATATCCCGTCGCCCAAAACTGCCTATTTCCAAACTTGTACTTTAGGTTTGCATGTTTATCGAAGATCATCATGGCGCTTTTGCCTTTCAGGTATCCCATAAAACTGGAAATACTTGTTTTGGGCGGGATAGACAGCAGCAAGTGAATGTGATCCGGCATCATGTGTCCTTCCAGTATTTCCACGCCTTTCCATTTGCACAGATCTCGTATGATTTGCTGTATGTCCTTGCGCAGTTGGTTGTAGATGATTTTTCTTCGATACTTTGGACAAAAAACAATATGATATTTGCTTAACCATTTTGTGTGTGCTAAACTTTCTGCCATAAGAGCATCTCCTTTTTCTTTGGTTTTCTGGTGGCCTGAACACTCACCATTCTACCAGTCGGAGATGCTTTTTGCTGTAAGCCCAAACCACACCCGCGTAGCGGGCGGTTCTTGAGCTTCCGCTTCGCGGCTGCTCTCCAGCTAAAGCTGAATTAAAAAATGCCGCGCGAAAGCGCGGCATTTCCATCATCTAGCACCTAATGTCTAGCGTCTAGCAACTATTTTCCTACTTCTTATCCATGCGGACCCCCGCGATGATTAAGCCCCCCCCGACGACCGCGCCTGCGAGCAGTGTCAGGAAGTAGATGTTGGGGTTCAGCGTCGCGTTGTTCCACACAAACAGGTTGATGTCCCGGAAGTACAGTGTCGCCCCGGTGTTGCCGAGAATCCGCTCCGTGATCCAGTTGATCATCGTGATGAATGCGCTGCCGAAAATCGTGGCGGTGCCGGCGCGGGTCAGGCGGTTCGCCGGGATGTAGCGAATGATCAGAAACAGCACCCACGGCAGAATGATCTGGAACGCGGTCATCCGCATCGCGATGCGCCAGCTGTCCGGTGAGGTGTAGGTGTGCGCGCCGCTGACGGCGACGACCGCGAACAGCAGCACGGTGTCGATCACCATCGCGATCAGCCCCTTGTTGTTGGCGAAAAAGCCCTTGAGCGGCAGTTTGTGCAGCACAATCGGCAGCAGCACCACCGACAGGCCGAACAGGATTGGAACAACCGCCGTGAGGAACCAGTGCCCGCCGGTGTATAGATTGCAGACCAGCAGCAGCAAAATCAGGCTGGTCGTCGCGCAGCCGACCGTCCACAGGAACTTGTTTTCGTTCATCAGCATGGGCAACGCGGTCAGCGAGGCGAGCAGCAGAATCGCGGTCAGCACAATAAAGAACCAGTCGAGCGCGTGCCCCGTCGCGAGGTTGACGATCAGACATACCAGAATCGGGACGGCCAGCGCCGCCGAGATCCACAGACCGGCGATCCACGAGCGGCGCCGCTCTTTCTGCGCGTGGTGCGCAACGACGTTCTGACGCTCGTCTTTCAGGCGGTTGTCGTAGGTTTTGTCCTCCATCTTTTTCAGCACATCGCCGCACGGCGCGCACTCCGCGATATGCTCTTGTACCATCGTTTTGCTGGCGTCGCTGCACACATCGTCGCAGTAGAGCGGCAGCAGATCCCGAACGACATCACAAGAATATTTCATAAACTCTCCATCCTTTCTTGAATCTTGAGACGGGCGCGATGATACGTGACACGGGCCCAGTTTTCGGTCTTTTGGAACAGCAGGCCGATCTTCTGGAACGGCAGTTCGCCGAAGACGCGCAGTTGAAAGACCTCTTTGTAGGGCTCCTCCAGATCGTGCAACACCTGATGGATGCGAAACAGGGAATCCTCGCTGACGAGCGCGGCCTCGATGTCGGCGTTCGAGACCGCCTCGTCGGACAGTTCGCCGGTCCGCTTTTGGTGCCGCATCTCGTCGAGGAACAGATTCTTCGCGATCGCGCACAGCCAAGTGAACTCGGAGGCCTCGGTGCGGTACTTTCCCGCCGCCGACATCGCCTTGAAAAAGGTCTTTTGCGTGACCTCCTCCGAGAGATCCCCATTTTTCGACAGCGTCATGACGAACGAGTAGACCTGCATGTAGTAGGTGTTGTAAAACTGATCGAAATCGGTGTCCGTATCATCACCTCCCCTCCGGTTGATTACGCCGGTTAGACGGAGAATTTTGTGTTTCGTTACAAGGTTTTTGAAGTTTTTTCGGAATGCGAAAAAGCAACAAAATGCTGCTGATGGGCGATACCCGGACTGGTACCTGTTGGCATTTACTAGTTGATAGTGTCGCTCCGCGAAAGCTGTTTAAGGTCAAGAAATAAGATCAAGGACGGTTCCGCTTTTACCGCGGGTTACTTTCTCTTGTGAGAAAGTAACCAAAGCACATTATCGGGTGCGCTTGCGCTCCCGGACCCCGCCTCGTCGCAGCGCCCATCACTCCAAACCATCCCTTGTTTCACGCGTGATGGTTATCCCGTTTCGGGGCTGCTCCTCTTCCGCGCAATAGCTTTTTTGTGCGGTATGCGCTTCGCGTACTTGGCTGTCGCCGGAGGTCGCACTCGCGGCGCTTAAGGGTTGCATAGCGATTCTTCATAGTATAGCTAACCGCCGCTCGGGCAACCGGCACTCCGCGCAAACTTCGCACGACAATTCCCCTTTACCAGTACTTATTGACATGGGCTATCGGTGAAAGCGATTACTGCGAAATCTTCGCCCTTGACCTTTATCAGCTTTCGCAGAGCGAAACTAGTGACTAGTCACTAGAAACTAGTAACTATCTTGCCCTCGCGCCGATTGCTGGGAGGCCTGGTGAAAGATCTATGATTTGGGGATACCGCGCCCTTGTCCTTTTCCGGTTCTCGCGGAGCGAAACTAATAACTAGTAACTACCAGCCGTTTGCCGCCCTAGCTTGCCCGCCCACCCACGTCGACGCACCTGCCGCTATTGGTTTTGTCGCAGAAGCATCGACAAAAGCCGGTCGTTTACGGGCGTCTCCTCTATCCCATAAAGCTTCGCTTTTCGGGATCCTCTTTTTTCATCTCGGGGCTACGCCCCCAAACCCGTATAATGAAGTAACGGCGGCGAACTAGTTCGAGCACTATGGCCTTGACCCTCAACCGCTTTCGCAGAGCGATCACTGGTTCTGTTTCTGAGCTCTGACAACTGTCTGCGATGCGCGCGCAAGAACGATCGTTTGTTTTCCCTTGCCCTCCCATAGTTTGTGCGGAGCACCTACCGCGAAAGGTTGGTAGCGACAGCGAACCGTAGCGAGGGCGCTTGTCAACCGAGCAGGTGAGCCGAGCGTGACCTTTCGCGGAAGCGAGGAGGTATCGAAACGTGCGAGGAAACTTTTATGCAGTTTTGAAGTAAAGTTTCCGAGTTAAGTGGAGATTACCGACGAACCCCTCCGCCCGCTACTGTTTTTCGCCGCGCATCTTACGAATAATAAAGTACGCCCCCACCGCGGTCACCGCCAGCAGCGCGATGGCGGCGCCGTACAGGCCGTAGACCGCGCCCCGCTCGACGAACAGGCCGATCAGCGGCTGGAAGATCATGCCGCCGAACGCGCCGGAAAAGATGATCAGCGAGACGGCCGCCGCCGAGTTCTCGGGAAAGCGGTTGCCGCTTAAGAAAATCAACGAGCCGTACAGCGGCCCGAGCGCAATGCCGGCCAATGCGAGCGCGATGCCTTTCAGCAGTGCGCCGGGCAGAATCAGCAGCAGCGCTGTCGCGACCGCCGCCGCCGCGTAACAATACGGAATGATCCCCTCGGGCCGGCGCAGGCGGCTGGCGCCCAGCCGGCCGACGATGCTGGCCAGCCAGTAGACCGACAGCATCATCGCGCCATACCCCACGAGCCCCGCGCGCTCGAACAGCCCCGACATCCAGTAGGTCAGCGCCGTCTCGATGCCGATAAACAGCATCATCATGAGCATCATCAGCGGCATCACGGGGTCGCGGATCAGCGCGAAGATCGCCAGCGACTTCTGCGGCGTCCCTTTTACGGCGAACGTGTCGATCTTTTTGTCAAACAGGAAGTAGCAGACCAACGCCGCGTAGAACGCGATCACGAAGATGTACCACGGCTTGTACTCGTCCTCTTTCAGCACGGCGGCCAACGCGATCGGGGACAGCACCGCGCCGACACTGAACAGCGCGTTCGCGAGCCCGATCAGTTTGTTCGCGGACTCCCCGCTGTTGTCGCCGATCAGCGAGATGGCGTTGCTCTCGAACCCGCTGAACCCCGCGCCGAAGATGAAGCAGCCCGCCACGACCCAGCCGACCGACGGCGCGGTCATGATGACCACCGCGCCCAGTCCGTTGACGAAGGCGGCGATGGCCGCCGCGCGCCGCTTGCCGAGCCGCTCCCCGATCTCGCCGAAGATCATCACGACGATCATCGCGCCGGTGTAGATCGCGCTGACCATGTAGCCCTTCTGGGTCTCGGTGGCCTGAAACGCCAGCGTGATGTGGGACACCAGCAGCTGGTTCGCAGCAAAAAAGCTGCCCATAAACAGATACACGAGCAGCGCGATGCGGTTGTAGGACGGTTGCTTGATCAAATTTGTAGTATTATCTCCATCATGTTTTATGGTATTATAGCATAAAGAGAACGCGCGAACAACACAACTGAGCGTAATAATTAGCGAGGAATATACTGAATGGACAAACAACTGCTCATCATCGACACCGACTGCGGATCCGACGACGCGATGGCGATCGCCATGGCGCTGCGCGACGCGCGCTACCGCATCTTGTTTTTCACGATCTGTTCGGGCAACGTCATCGCCGATCAGGCCGCGCTCAACACGCTCAAGACGATCGAGATGGCGGGCAGCTACGAGCCGCCGGTCTACATGGGCTGCCGCGACACGTTGCTGAAACCGCTGACCTTCGCGCACGAGACGCACGGCGCCGACGGTATGGGCGACATCGGGCTTGCGCCCGAGCGGCTGCGCGTCGCGCCCGGCAACGGCGTCCTGAAACTGCTGGAGGCGCTGGAGCAGCACGCGCCGGGCGAGATCGAGCTGATCACACTGGGCACATTGACCAACATCGCATTGGCGATCCGGCTTGCGCCCGAGACGATGCGGCGCGTCAAGCGGATCTCGATCATGGGCAGCCAGGGCCTCGGAACGGGCAACGTGTCGCCCGCCGCCGAGTTCAACATCTGGCAGGATCCCGACGCCGCGAAGATTGTGCTGGAGTCGGGGCTGCCGCTGCTGCTGGTGGGTTGGGACGCCTGCCTCGGCGACGCCATGCTGAACGAGGCCGAGATCCGGCGGCTGCACGACAGCGGCCCGCTCGGCGCGTTCACGGTCGACTGCAACCGCTGCCTGATGGAGATGAACATCGAGCGGTTCGGGTTTCCCTGCCTCGACATGGCCGACCCCGCCGCCGTCGCTGCGGCGCTTTGCCCCGAGTGCATCGCGGTGTGCGACCCCTACTACTGCGAGGTCGACAACGGGCCCGGCATCAGCAACGGATCGGTGCTTGTGGATTTCTACGGCTTTTCGGGCAAGGCGCCCAACGCGCAGATCTGCAGCAAGCTGGACGCCGACAAATATAAAGCCTACCTGTTTAAAACCCTCGGTGCGTGACCGAGGGCTTGTTCTTTGCTATTCGGTTGCGCCGTCCGGCGGGCTTAGCGTATCGGTGAAGAACAGGGTGTAGACGTCGACGCCGTAGATGCGCGCCAGATCGCAGATGCCCTCGGCGACTTCCTCGCGCGAGAATCCCGCGCCGTCGAGCTTGCGGTCGTCCAGATTGTTCAAGGTGTCGTAAAAGACCAGCGCCGCGCCGAGCGCCGCGAGATCGGTGGGATCCAGCGCGTCGTACAGAATATTCTCCGCCTCGTCGATGCGCCCCTGTTCCACGAGTTCCAGCAGCTGTTGCAGCAGATCGCCGCCGTCGCCCGCCAACACCTCTTTCTCGAACGTGCTGTCGATGCGGTCGCGCCCCAGAATCATCTTGAGCAGGAACTGAACCGCCATCTCGATCTGGCGCAGAATGTAGTCCTGATGCAGCATCGCTACCCCTCCGCTTCTACTGGAACATTCTGCTTCGGCGCAGATTGAAGATCTCAATCAAATACAGCGTCTCGCGGGGATCCTCGGGCTGGATGCCGTAGAAGCAGTCGTCGCCGCCGATGTCGACACACCATGTTCCCGCCGTGTGCGTCAGGCCCGACTGCTGGTCGTAGCTGACCGACAGCGCGAACGGTTTGTCGTCGCAGCAGCCCTCGAACCGCATGCCGTTTTTGTCGAACGTCGTCACCCCCGCGCCGGCGGACCGGTAGCCCTTGCCGTCGCCCGTGTCGCGCAGCAGTTTGCAGGCGGTCGAGTACGAGAAGTCGGGCGCACCGTGCAGCTCTTTGATGGTCTGCTGCTGTTCGCGGTACCACGCGGCGTAGTTGTCGTATACGAGCGGCCGGTCGCCGTGCTGCCGGAAGAACCCGTACGCGTCGAAAGCGACGCCGTACCCGCAGTGTTCGCAGACCAGCGCCGTGCCGTCGCTCCGCATACCGATGCGGGCGTGGCAGCTCGGGCAGCTGTACACGATGTGTTCCAGCTGTTTCGTCGCGCGGGGAACGGGCTTAAAGGCGTTGCGCCGGTCGCGCTGCCACGCGAACTCGTCGTAGGTGAGCGCCTGAATCGTCTTTTCGGTGATCTGCTCGAGCGTCAGCGTCTCGAGGTCGGCGGCGCGGAACAGCACCTCGGCGACACAGTCGATGCCGCCCCTATACATCGTGCCGGAGGCCCATTTCGGCACCGTGAGGTGCGCGCCGCGCAGCTTGACGTTGATGGTGGTGACGCCCAGCTTTTTGATCAGCTTGCCGATGCTGGGGTCGACGGCGCAGTTCTGCCCCGCGATACAGACCTGACCCTCGGGGAAGATGGCGACGCTGTCGCCGCGCGCGATGACCTTCATCGCCGACTTGATGGACACCGCATCCGGCACAAACTGCTTTTTGGGGATACAGCCCATCAGAATCAGCATGGATTTCAGCGGCTCGCTTCGAAAGAAGAACGAGGTGACGATAAAATTCAGCTTTAACGGGTACAGCGCCGCGGCAACCATCAGGAAATCGATGTTGCTCTGGTGGTTGCTGATGACGATGACCGGGCCTTGGATGTCCTTGACCGCACTGTTGTCGTAGGTAAACCCGTAATGGGCCTTAAAATATGCGTCCGCCAGTTTGCAGGCGGCGAAGTAGAGAAAATTATTCGGTTTCC
>JAVBVJ010000167.1:0-12176 GCA_031554355.1 Oscillospiraceae bacterium | reverse complement strand
CGGCGTGCGCAGCTCGTGGGTCAGGTTGGAGATGAGCGCGCTCTTACTGCGGTTGATGCGGTCGAGCGCGGCGTTGTCGGCCCGCAGCAGCAACTCGTTTTTGGAGACGTTGACCAGGGTCTCATCGTGTTCGGCGTAATCCAGCGACAGCGCGAGGCCGTAACAGAACACCATGAAGACCATCGCGAGCGGTGTGGTCAGCGAGCGCACAAAGCTGTTCGGCAGCAGAAAGATGTTGTTCGATTTCAGGATGTCGTTGATGCCGACGATACAGATAAACAGGAAGCCGAAGAAAGCCAGAAAATACTGCGGCTTTCTCGTGCGCAGCTTGGTCGCGAGCCGGATCATGATATAGAAGATATAGATAATCGATACGACCTCAAATCCGATGAGCATCCGGGAGATCAGTACGGTCGGCAAAAACAGGTTGATCAGGATATACATCGCCGCGAAGATGTAGTAGACCATCGTAGCAGCGCGGTGCAGCAGTTTCGGCGAGAACAGATCCAAAAACAGCATTAGCATCGCAAAGGTCAGGCAGTGGACGACATACTCGGTGCGGAACGCGATGTACCAGCTGATGTTCGGCAAAAACAGGCTCAGCAGGCTGCTGTTCATCTGGGAGAGCAGCAGGCAGCACAGCGAAAAAATCAGGGTCGAAAATCGCTTCCGGTTGAGCAGAAAGATGCCGAAATAATACAGGAACGAGGTGAGCAGGCACGCCGTGACGCTGATGCCGATCGTGGTGTTGTAGCGGACGAGCGTCTCGATGTTGTCGGCGGTTCCGACGTAGAAGCCGGGCGGGTAGGCCCCCTCGCGGTGCACCCAGTTCGAGGCCTGCACGAGGACCGTGACGTCCCCGGTGTCGGCGGTAAAGAAATACGTCCGCCATCCCGTCTGCGGTACATTGGTTTCGGGGTTTGTGGCGGGGGTTCCGACGGAATCGATGGCGACACCGTTGATGAAGATCCGCATCGCGTAGTCCGAGGATTTCAGGTTGATTGCGTAGATACCGCCCGGAACCAGCTTGAGCTGAATGCGATGAGTCGCGTACTGTGCGGCGGTATAGCTCCAGTCGGCGTGCGCGCTGTCGGCGGGTACAGGCGGGGTTTCGCTCTCGAAATCGGCGGGCGAGAGGAACTGGTTCGGGAACTGATCCCAGCTGTTGTTGTCAAAATAGGCGACGCTTTCGGAGAAGTCGAAGTGTGCGAGATCCGCGGACCCGTACTGCGGCGCCAATGGGACGACAGAGGGGTGCGGCACATAGTAGATCAGACCCCAGATGACCAGAGTGATGATTAAGTAGAAAAACATCAGAAACGGGGTGGCGATCTTTTTCATCTCGCTCCTCGACAGTTGGTTGCTATCAGTTGGCTTGGCGGAGGACGGCGGGCCGGATCACGGCTGTTCCCTGGGCAGCGTAAACATGGTCTTGCGGTTCAAGTAGACAACGAGGTAGGAGAGCAGGATAAACGGGATCATGGCGAGGAAGATATAGTGTGTTCCGGTCAATTGAACGACCCCGCCCGCAAGAAACGGGCTGATGGTCAGGCCGATGTCCATCCCGATGTAGTAGCAGCTGTTCGCCGCGCCGCGCCGGGCGACATCCACACATTTCACGCTGGTCGTCTGGGAGACGGTCGTCGTCATTCCGTATCCGAACCCCATAAACATCGCGGCGAGGAACATCATCGCCGTACCGCGCATGAAGGTCAGCAGCAGCAGCCCGATGACGATGCTGGGAATGCAGAACATCATGAAAAAACCGTAGGGCTTTCGGTCGAGCGTCTTGGCCAGCAGCAGGCGGAATACAAACAGCGAGACGGCGTAGACGGGAAAGTACAGCGTGATCGGCAGGTCGAGTTTCTCGCCGATCGTGTAGGCGGACAGGAAGGAGGAGATCGCCTGATAGGCCATGGAGGTGAACAGCGTCACGAGCGCAATCGGGACGACCTCTTTCACATACGCGCCCCGCAGGATATCGGAAAAACGGATGACGGTGCTCGGCTCGAATATTTGCGGGTTCGGAATCGGCCCGGTGAGCAGCGCCAGCGTGATGCTGACGACCGCGCAGCCGATCATGACCAGAAATACGGCGGTGTAGCTCAGGTGATCGCGGAGCCACAGACCCATTGTCGGCGCGATCGCCATCGACAGTGCGTGCGCCATCGAGTAGATGCTCATGCCGGTGCCGACCTTGTCGTAGGGCAGGATGTCCGCGACGATCGTCGAGAACGCAACCGAGCTGATCGCGAACCCGAAACCGGCGATAATCCGGCACAGAATGAAGATAAACGGGTTCGGCGCAATCAGCGAGACCGCGCCGCTGATCACCATGAGAATCAACCCGGAGATCCCGAAATTCTTTCGGTGAACCCGGTTCAAAAAGAAGCCGACAAAGGGCCGCAGCGACATCGACCCGATGGTCAGCATGCCGCTGGCAATCCCGCTGATGACGACCGACCCGCCGAGGTGCACCGTGTAGGACTGCGCGATCGGGCTCGTCATAGTAATACAAATAAAATAGAAAAATGCCGATAGAAGAATCAGGATGAACTTTTTATCTCTGAAAAGGTTTTTTTGCATAGCTCCTCCGCCGTGAAACGCCTGAAAACCGCATAAAAAGAGAATACACGAAACGGCGGAGAATGGCAATATGATTCTTTTTGCCGGTTATTCGCCGCACCCCGGGGGTGGGAGCGACCCGTAACCGTGCAGAAAGAAGGTCACGGCCAGCAGATCGGCGCAACCGCCCGGGCTGAGATTCTTCGAGATCAGTTCCGCGTCCAGCTGCGCGGCGTACGTCAGCTGTTCCGCGAAGCTCCGGTTCTCCAACCGCTGCCGTACCCCGGCCTGAACCGCCTGCGCCGCTTCGAGCCCGCCGCGGTAGACGAGGTTCGTGTCCGCGGTGTTCGCGATCAGCGCCATCAGCGCGAGGACGCCCGCGTCGTTGATGCCGTACCCCGCTGCCAGCGCGTTGCGGAGCGTCGGGAGCCCGAAAGCGCGCGCGGTCGCGAAGCCGCCCGCCGCCTCGCCGCGCGCGCCGGTCAATGCGCTGCGGGCATGGACGAGCTCGCCGTGCGTTGCGGGCGTGCCGGGAAACGCGGCCACGGTCGGCGCCGCGAGCGCTGCGGCGGTCCGCGTCAGTGTGTCGATGCTGCTTTCGGCGCCGGTTTGGTAAAGTACCCCGGCGGCGAGGCACAGAAGACCGAGCGAAAAAATCGCGCCCTTGTGGGTGTTGACGGCGCCGGTTGCGGCAAACATATCGTCCTCCGCGACCTGTCCCAACCACCGCGCGCCGTCCGGCACACCCGCGGCCGGATCCGCGATCCCGGTGCCCAGAACCGTGATGCGCTTGAAGTATTCGGTCAGCGACACCGCGCTGTCCGTCAGCAGGAAGTAGTCCATGTCTCGGTGCGCGCCGCTGTTGGCGCGGTCGACCAGACCCGGCTTCGGCGTGACGGCGAGTTCGTAGAGCAGCGCCTTTTCGGCGAGCGCGGCGATTTGCGCCGCGAAAACGTCCGAGAAGTAATCCGAAAGTATCTGTGCGGCGCGCTCCGCCAGCGCATCGGCGTCGTGCCGCCGGCTGCGCGCGCATTCCCACACCGGCCCGCCGCACAACAGGCATTCCCGCGCCGGCCGGCCCAGCGCGGCGCCGTCGATCTTTTCGGCGGTGCGGTCGAACACGTCGAGATCGAAGAGCCGACCGAGCGGATGATGCCGCTCGATCTCCATCGCGGCGGATTTCAGCGCGGCCGCGTCGGCGTCAACGCAGTAATACGCCTCCATGCCGGTCGCCGCCTCGTGGATCTCCCGGTACAGCACCGGAAACGTCAGTCTCGAAAGCTGACGGTCGACGGCCGAGCGCCCGGCGCGAAACCCGCGGTCCGCGAGGGGATACCGCTTGACGGCGCCCGGAATGTTCAGCGTCAGGCAGAGCAGGGAGCCGCGGTGCTGTTCCATCAGCGCCTGCTGCCGCGCTGCGCGGCGCTCCCGCGCGTCGAGCACCTGTTCGTGGGTTACGACAATACCGCCGTCAAAGTAGCTGCTCATCGCGCATTCTCTCCAGTTCTTTCAGCGTCGCCGGGGGAACCAGCGCCCGAAGCGCCGGCCAATCCCGCTCCGCCAACAGCTGCCGCACAGTGCTGGCGCTGACGGCCTGTCCGCCCTGCTCCAGCCGCGCGATCTCCCGCAGCTCGACGCCGCAGGCGGGCAGCAGCGCGCGCATCCGCGTGTTGTAGGCGTTCGTGACGGCACAGTGGGGCTCGGTGCCGACGAAGCGGCATGTGACGCCGAGTGCCGGCGCAAAGACCGCGCAGAACACGGCGACGTCGAGGTCGCAGCGCACCTGCTCCGCCGCGCATTGATCTTTGATAAAGTAATCCGGAAACGTCGCGGCCGACACGAGATAAGGGCCCGTCGGGCGGACGGCGACGTTGCCGAAGCCGGAGAGCGCCCCGGTCGCGAGCCGCAGCCGGACGTCGGCGGGAAAGAGGCTTCTGTCCTCGGAGACGATCAGGAAATAGACGAAATCACAGGCTTTCGCGGCCTGCTCGGCGAGGTAGAGATGGCCGTTCGTAAACGGGTTGCAGTTCGCGACGATGCAGCCGATCGTGCCGGTGGCGCGTGGGTCGTGCAGGCTCGACGCGTAGATCTTCGCGCCGTCGCGCCGGTTTTCGAGCAGCGCGGCGTCGCCGGACGCGGCGACGGGATAGAATCCGAGCGCTGAGAAGAGTCGCGCGTTGTCGGGTGCGGTGTAGATCATCAGGTGAAAGTGGCCGTCCGACGCGGCGTCGGAGACCAGCGCCGAGACCACCGCGGCAGCGAGCCCCTCGCCGTCCCGCCCGGGTTCGACGGCAATACACTTCAAAACAGCGCCGTCGCGGGAACCGGTCGCCACCAGCCGCCCGCTGTCGTATACGCAGATGGTGGTGCCGCAGCGCTCGTCGTAGCGGAGCCCGCGCGCCGCCAGAAAGGCGAGCACCGCCGCGCGGTCGCCGCCAGACAAAGATTTCAGGGTTTGAACCTCCAGGGCTGCCACCCCCTTTCTCTAACCCTATTTTAATTCCGATCTGAGACCGCGTCAACAGCGCGAAGCGGCGCAAGGACACCCGAAGAGCGGCTTATAAAAAAATTTACAGTTTGGACAAGGAATCGGGGCGACGCGGGTGTAGAATAAAGTAGCAAAGTGTATTTCTCAAAATCTGTGAAAAAACGTCTAAAAACAAGGAGTGGGGGAGGGATACCATGAAAATTGAGAAGACCGGCCTTGCCGGAACGCTCGAGTCCAGCGATATCCTGATTCGAATCGAGCCGGGTCGGGACGGCATTCAGATTGATCTGCAGAGTATCGTGGAAAAGCAGTTCGGCAAGGCGATTCGCGCCGAGATCACCGGCACGTTGCAGGGCCTCGGTGTCGAGAACGCTACGGTTGTAGCCGTCGACAAGGGCGCGCTCGACTGCACGATCCGCGCCCGGGTGAAAGCGGCGGCGTGCCGCGCCGCCGACGTGGACTACAGCTTTGGAGAGACGCGATGAAAAAGAGACTTCGGCGCACCATGCTCTATGTACCGGGCAACAATCCCGGCATGGTCAAGGATGCGGGCATCTACGGGTCGGACTGCGTGATGTTCGATCTGGAGGACTCGGTGTCGCTGGCCGAAAAGGACGCCGCCCGCTTTTTGGTGTACGAGGCGCTGTCCGCGCTGGATCCGGGGGAGACTGAGTATCTGGTGCGCATCAACACGTTGGAATCGGGGATCGGCGTCGCCGACCTCGAGGCGGTGATCCGAACCGGCAAGGCCGGAATACGGCTGCCCAAAGCCGAGAGCGCGCGGGATGTCGCCGACTGCGAGGCCGAGATGACCCGCATCGAGAAAGCGGCAGGGATCCCTGTCGGGTCGACCGCGATGATGGCGGCGGTCGAGAGCGCGGCGGGGGTGCTGAACGCCAAGGAGATCGCGCTCGCGAGCAGACGATTGATCGGGATTGCGCTCGGCGCGGAGGACTACGTCACCGATCTGCGGACTACGCGGTCGAAGGACGGCGTCGAGCTGCTGTTCGGGCGCAGCATGGTGCTGCTGGCGGCGCGGGCCGCCGGGATCGACGCCATCGACACGGTGTTCAGCGACGTCAACGACGAGGCGGGTTTCCGAAACGAAGTATTGCATATCAAGGCGCTCGGGTTCGACGGAAAAAGCATCATCAACCCGCGGCAGATCAGCGCGATCCACGAGATCTACACGCCGGGCGAAAAAGAGATCGAGAACGCGAAGGCGGTGCTGGCGGCGATCCGCGAGGCCGAGCAGAAGGGCAGCGGCGTCGTGTCGCTGAACGGGAAGATGATCGACCGGCCGGTTGCGCTGCGCGCCGAGCGGGTGCTTGCGCTCGCGCAGGCCGCCGGTTTGTTGAAGGAGAATACCGATGCGGAGTAGAAATTTGCATGCGATCCCGGAACTCGGCGCGCTGTCCGGCGTCGGCGGGATCTTCCAAGACGACCGCCAAAAGGACACCGAGACGCTCGCGGACCGCGAGAAGCTCCACAACAAAATCGTCGGCAGTCTCGAGGAGGCGGTGCGCCTGTCGGGGCTGAAAGACGGCATGACGATCTCCTTTCACCACCATTTCCGGAACGGCGACTACGTCGTCAACACCGTGGTCGGCCTGCTTGCGGAGATGGGATTCCGCGATCTGGTGCTCGCCGCGTCCTCGCTCTCGGAGTGCCACAAACCGCTCGTCGAGCACATCCACAGCGGCGTGATCCGCCGCATCGAGACGAGCGGCCTGCGCGGGGAACTGGCGGAGGCGGTGTCGCGCGGGCTGATGGATATCCCGGTGGTATTTCGCAGCCACGGCGGCAGAGCGGGCGCGATCGACAAGGGGGCGCTGCACATCGACGTCGCGTTTCTCGGTGCGCCGAGCTGCGACCCCTACGGCAACGCCAACGGCTACATCCGCGAGGAGCGGGAGGACGGCATCATGTGCGGGTCGCTGGGCTATGCTCGGGTCGACGCCGCGCACGCCGATCATGTCATCATCATCACGAACCACATCGTGCATTATCCCAACACCCCGTTCGCCATCCCGGAGTCGGACGTCGACGCGATCGTCGAGATCCCCGAGATCGGCGACCCCGCAGGGATTATGACCGGCGCGACGCGGTTTTCGACCAATCCGAAGGATCTGCTGATCGCCGAGACCGCCGCAAAAGTGATTGAGGCGAGCGGGTACTTCCAGAATAATTTCTCGTTTCAGGCGGGGTCGGGCGGCGCGTCACTTGCGGTCACCCGCTTCCTGAAGGAAAAGATGCTCGAGCGGGGTATCCGCGCGGGATTTGTGCTCGGCGGCATCACGGGGTCGATGGTGGAGCTGTACGAGGCGGGGCTGGTCAATAAGATTCTGGACGTGCAGAGCTTCGACCTGAAAGCAGCGCAATCGCTGCGCGACAACCGCTTCCACCAGCAGATTTCGGCCAGCTACTACGCAAGCCCTTACAGCCAGGGAACGGCAGTGAACCAGCTCGATGTCGTTGTGCTGTCGGCGCTGGAAGTGGACGTCGATTTCAATGTCAACGTGCTGACCGGCAGCGACGGCGTCATTCGCGGCGCGATCGGCGGACACCCCGACACCGCGTTCGGCGCGAGCGTCAGCATCGTCGTCGCGCCGCTGACCCGCGGGCGCATTCCGAGCGTCGTGCAGAGCGTCGCGACTGTCGTGACGCCCGGCAGCACCGTCGACGTCGTGGTGACCGATCAGGGCATCGCTGTCAACCCCAGGCGGGCGGACCTCAAGAAGCGCCTGACAGCGTACGGTCTGCCGGTCTACACAATCGAGGAGCTGCAGCAAAAAGCCGAGGACATTGTCGGCGTTCCGGAGCCCGTCGCGTACACCGACAAGGTGGTCGGCGTCGTGACCTACCGCGACGGCACGATACTGGATTTGATCTATCAGGTTCTGGAATAACCCGAACCGCTGTCTGCACGGCACGCCGGAGAACTTCTCCGGCGTGTTTTTGCGTGCGCGCCGCGCGGCCGCTTTTTTATCAACGACGAAATCGAACGAATCTGGGGACCGGATGATCGCGAATGAGATGCGGCCTTATTGAAAGATTATTTTCACATGCCGACGGAATGCCTGACGGTATCGATGCAAAGCTTTCCCGGTGCGGATCGAACGGATTGCGCAGACCAACCGCAACAACGGCGCCCTGCCACAGGACGCCGTTGTTTTTCTTTTTGTTTCTTCCCGAAAACATTTCAGCGAAAGTACCGGGGACTGTAATTCTCAGCAGAAATCGATTATACTGGGAACAGTTTATAGTGTGAGGTAGCTGTGTGCGGGGAATCAGAAATAGCGTGACGGCGCTCGGCGAGGAGCGCATCTCGAAGCTGGTGCTGCGTTTTTCGATGGCGACGCTGACGGCACTGCTGCTCAACGCGGTCTACACGCTGACGGATGCGCTGTTTGTCAGCTGGGGCGTCGGAAACGACGCGATGGGCGGCGTTTCGATCGCGTTTCCGTTCATCATTCTGCAGGGCGCGATCTCGACAGCGGTCGGCGGCGGCGCGGCGTCCATCGTGTCGCGGCGCATGGGCGAGGATCAGCGCGCGCAGGCGGGGGAGGTCACCCTCAACGCGATGGTAACGTTCTACACGACCGCGGCCGCGACGACGGCGCTCGGCCTGATCTTCCTCGATCCGATGCTGCGCTTTCTCGGCGTGACGGGGGAACTTTACCCCTACGCGCGGCAGTACCTCATCATTCTGCTGATCGGAAACGTGTTCTCCACAGGGTTCTCGGCGGTCATCCGCGCCGAGGTCAGAAGGCTTTACAGCCTGCTGATCTGGGTCATTCCCGTCTCGATCAACATCGTCCTCGACGCGGTCTTTGTGCTGCTGGTGGGCATGGGAGTGCGCGGCTCGGCGCTGGCGACGGTGATCAGTCAGTTCACCAGTTTCGTTATGAGCGTGCTGTTCTTTACCCGCCTGACGGCACAGAGCTTCAAGGGCGCGCGGATTCAGTTGCGGCGGATCGGGGAGATCGTTGCGATCGGAACCCCCTCGCTGGTGCAGATGGGCAGTCTCTCGCTCATGACGGTGGTGCTCAACAACGTGCTGCGCACGGTCGGCGGCACGCAGGGCGTCACGACCTACGCCTACATCAGTAAGATCATGCTGGTGCTGGTGGTTCCGTTCACGGCGCTGACGCAGGCGCTTGCTCCCATCGCGGGGTACAATTTCGGCGCGGGGCGGCACGACCGCGTGCGGGAGACCGTGCGGCTGTGCGCGGCGCTGGCGCTCGGGTACGCGCTGGTCGCGTTTCTGGCGGGGGAACTGATTCCCGGCGCGATGCTGCGGCTGATGACCGGGGAACCGACGCTCATCGATTCCGGCGTCACCGGTCTGCGCATCCTCTCGATCTCATTTTTCTTTCTGCCGCTGCCCATGCTGGCCGGCGCCGCCTGTCAGGCGATGGGCCGCAAGCTCTGGGCGCTGGTCCTCTACGCGTGCAGCCTGCTGTTTCTGGTGCCGCTGACGCTGCTGCTGGCCGGACAGTTCGGCATGAACGGCGTGTGGTGGGCGTACGTCGCCGCGAACGCCTGCGCGACATTGGTAGCGCTGGTCAAGCTGATGTCGGGCAGCGAGAAGCTGCTGCGGGGGTAGCGTGGCGCGGCCCGAGACGCGATTATCAAGAAAATATAATAGGAAGTGTGTAGAATATAGCTGGATAATCGCGAAGATATACAAAATAAAGAAATGAACAGCCTGGATACAAACCGCTAACGAGTTATGAAACCATGGGATAGTTCATCGTTCCTGCATGCCATGACGTGAACTTATGCCTTACGCTAGACTGTACAACGACCGTTTGCGAAAAAGCAACGAAAACGAAGAAAGCCCACACACTTGCGTGTGGGCTTTTTCTGTGTGTTAAACAACGGGAAGCGGACTCGAAACTGATATGAGCGGGCAATCTGAGGTTGCGGCAGTGAGCAGACAGCGCACTTGATTGTGCGGCTACGCGATGGCTCGCGCGCGCAGTTCGCTGGTCAGCAGCGTTTTGATATAGGGCAGGGAAGCCGCTGACAGGGGGAGCAAAAAGCAGTTGTAACGGCATTTTTTGTAGGTTTCACCGCCCAGCACGAAGACGTATCCCTTTTTGCATTTTGCGTTGCAGCTCGGCGGATCCGCGAGCTGCTTGCAGTTCGGAGCCTTTACAATGCTCTTTTTGAGATTTTCCGGCAACGCCTCGATTTGAGGAAGATACGATTGCGCGTTATCGGCGTAGATGCGAACGCGCGGGCCGGTTTTCCGCGATACCAGATTCGCCACCACAGCGCCGCTCGATGCGTCTTTGTAGGAGGCGACCTGTCCGTTTGCGGCCGCTTTCAGCGAAAGCTCACAGTGATGATCCAGCAGCAATTGATGGATATTCAGGGCACGATCCGCGTCGTCGGGCGCGATATCATTCAGAAACAGCGAAAAGTCGGCGTCCTTCAAAAGAAACTCCTCTACAGCATTTATTTTGATACAGTATAGCATTAAGATGTCCGGAAGTGAAGCCCGGACAGTTGTCAGAGTTCAGGACCGGACGTCAGGAGTTGGCCTTATTACGGAAATGAGCGACACCGAACGCGTTGATTCCCCTTGCTCTTGCCCTTGACCTCTCCCAGATTTGCGAAGCAAACCGCGAAAGGTTGGTAGCGACAGCGAACCGTCGCGAGGGCGCTTGTCAACCGAGCAGGTGAGCCGAGCGTGACCTTTCGCGGAACGACGAGGAGTGACGGAACGCGTGAGCGATGATTTTAACCCAAACTAGCCAAATAAAATCGTCGCGAACTAAAGTGAAGTCCGCGACGAGTGGAGCTACGGGTCAGAATCGAACTGACAACCGGTGGTTGTTGTTAAGATAGACAATTCTTTTCATGCAATACTAGCTGAAGAATTTGATGCTATTTGCCTGTAATAGCCCTGAATCCTGTGACATCATCCCAAAACGATTTTTAAACAGACTATAGAAATATATCCTGTTGGAAAAATAGATCAAGTTCACGGACAAAAGAATAATTGCGTTATCCAGGTTCCGATGCGTCGATTTCACATGCTTCTGGTACAATAGCATCCAAAGACCAGTTGTAGACCTTTTTAACTTCGGTGCGATTCCGCCATATCGTTGCAATGCAGAAAAGGCCCGTCACGACACCGCAAATCGTCAAACACACACGGTAATCCAACCATAAACCCATGGCGCCGACTATCAGGCTGATAGCGCTGTAGAAGGCGGAATAGATCACGCTTTCAAAGGCATTGATGCGTGAGCGTAATTCATCCGGAATATGTCTTTGCACCGCTGCCTGACGCATGGCGGCGCTGTTGATGCCGAGGAAACCGCAGATCGCCCTATTCAGTAACATCAGTGGGTAGGGGAGCCAAAGCAAAATGGCGTCCATGCTTTCATAGGCCTGATAAACGAAAAAGGCGAACGAAAAACGCTTATTTTCCGGAATGTTTACATGATAGCGAAACAAGCCGCCAAGCGAGCGGCCGGCAAACTCCGCCACCGCGAAGAAGGAGTACATCGCAACCGTGAAACCCGGCATTGTGCGGAAAAAGGCAACAAGGATAGGCGCATAGCCGCCGCCCACACCGTTGGTGACAGCCATATAGGCAAAAATACTCCGAAGGCCTCTTTCCTTTTTCAAATATGAGACAGCCTCTTGAATATCGTTCCGCCAGAGCTTGAAAGAAAAGCGTCGTCCGTCCATGCGCCGCGTTTCCTCCACCCGAATGCGACTTTCAACAAATGCCGCCGACAGAGACAGCGCCGACTGTATTAGAAGAATTACTCCGACGCCGACCGCTTCGAGCAAAACCGCCGCTATTGGCATCATGACGACTTTCATGACGGGATAGACCATAGACGAAACAGTATACCCCTTTTCCTCAAATCCTTTCGGAATCAGTTTCGGGAAAATGCTGTTATAAGCAAGCATATCGAAGGACGAGAGACTGTACAGGAAAAGAGAGAAAATCAGATAACCGATATACGAAAATTTGAAGTAGATAAGATAAGCGCCCGCCAAGGCGTACAGAATGCCGTTGACAATATCCCCGCCCACAAGGAAGGGCTTTCTGGGAAGCCGATCCATCAATGGGGCCGCGAACAGGGGAATAAAG
>JAVBVJ010000043.1:0-6217 GCA_031554355.1 Oscillospiraceae bacterium | reverse complement strand
TCTTTTTCGCAGCTCTCTCAAGACCAAATCGATCGCGCTGTTGATCTTATCAACAATCGCCCCAGAAAACGCTTTGGCTTTCGTTCCCCTTCTGAGCTCTTTTTCCCCTACTGTTGCACTTGACTTGACAATTCACAACTAGTTATTAGTGACTAGTGAATGGTAGTGTCGCGGTGCGACACATTGAAAAAAGGGCGTCTTTGTCTGTCACTCTGAACGCGGTGAAGAACCCTGACATTTGACAGAATTCAACGCAAGTTTCGTTTATCGCGCTGCGACAGCGGTTGAAGATCAAGGGCGAAGTTATCCCGAAATAATAACTCTCTCGCCAAGTACCCCAGCAATCGGCGCGAGGGCAAGATAGTTACTAGTTGCTAGTCGCTAGTCATTAGTTTCGCTCCGCGAGAACTGGAAAAGAACAAGTGCGAGATATCCTGAAGTCATTATTCTTTCACCAAGCCTCCCAGCAACCGACGCGAGGGCAAGATAGTTGCTAGTTGCTAGACGCTAGTCATTAGTTTCGCTCCGCGAGAGCTGATAAAGATCAAGGTCGAAGAATCCAGAAGTCATTACTCTTTCACCGAGCACCCCAGCGTCCGGTGCGAGGGCAAATCAGTTTCTAGAACACAGGACCAGACCCCGTAGTCGCTCCGTGAAAGAGGTTGAAGGTCAAGAACCTAGCCCAATCCCGTTCGCCGCCGTCTCTTCATCAGGGGGTGTGGGGCGAAGCCCCACTTAAATCCGGGAGGGTGGGTGGGCAAGCCGGAGCGGCGAACGGAAGGTAGCGATTTGTCTTTAGTGACTGATGACTAGTTCCCACAGCGCGATCACTGGTTCTGGTCCTGATACCTGACATCTGTTATGTGCGAACGTTAATCCAGCGGGATAAACAATGTGTTCTTCCGCCGCATCTCGCGGAACGCCTCTGCGGGTATCGACAGCGCGTTGCGCAGCGGCTCGTCGACTGTCAGCGGCCGCTCCGACAGCAACACCTTCAGCGCCGTCGGCGCCATCGTGTTGCTGCTCAGCCCGCAGATCATGCCCTGCATCACGTCGGAGCGGTCGAGCGGAATATTGATGTTCATCAGCACGTTCTCAACGGGATTGTGGTAGTTCTGCAACACAAAAGCGACCACGATGTCGTGGTAGTACATGCTGCCGTTGTAGATGCAGCGGCACTGCCCCGACCCCTGCGGCCCCGTCATTTTGTAGTACAGCGTCGCGCGTACGGTGCCGTCGCTCTGGAACAGATGCAGCTCCGAGATGTGGACGGTTCCGCTGCTGTAATGGTACGCGAACAATGTGCCGGCGTCGCCGAACGGGCTCTTGCCGTGCCCGGCGGTTCCGGTGATCGGATAATCCAGCAGATTTCCGATCTGCACCCCAAGCGCCTCGGCGATGCGGTACACGGTCTCGATATCGGCGATCACCGCGCCCGTCTCGTATTTCGACAGCGTCGCCTTGCTTTTCTGTACTTTTTCCGCCAGCTCGTCGAGCGTCATCCCGCGGCTCTTCCGAAACAGACGGATGCGCCCGCCGACATGCGCGATAAAGGATTCCGACATAAGCACCTCACCTGAAAATATTAGGAGGATCTGTTTTGGGTATTTTTGATTCGATGGAGCAGTACAAAACCGAACGGCTGGTCTTCGGCCGCGATGAGGCGACCGGGCTAAAAACCATCATCGCCGTCCACGACACGACACTCGGCCCGGCGGCCGGCGGAACCCGCTACTGGAACTACGAGAGCGAGGAGGCCGCCCTGTACGACGTGCTGCGGCTCTCGCGCGGCATGACGCTCAAAAACGCGGCGGCCGGCCTGCCCCTCGGCGGCGGCAAGGCCGTCATCATCGGCGATCCGAAGATTTTAAAAACCCCGCAGCAGCTGCGCGCCTACGGAAAGATCATCAACGCGCTGAACGGCACCTACTACACCGCCGAGGACGTCAACATCAGCACCGCCGACATCGCGATCGTCCACGAGGAGACCCCTTATTTGATGGGCCTGCCCGAGACGAGCGGCAACCCCTCTCCCTACACGGCGCGCGGCGTCTACCGCGCCATGAAAGCGGGTGCGAAAGCCGTGTTCGGCGACGACAGCCTCGCCGGTAAAACCGTGGCCGTTCAGGGCGTCGGCAGCGTCGGATACGCGCTCGCGACCCATCTGTTCGAGGAGGGCGCCGCGCTGAAAGTGTACGATATCAACCCCGAATCCGTGAACCGAGCCGTACAGGAACTCGGCGCGACTCCGATGAACGCGGACGAGATTCTGTCCACCGACTGCGACATCCTCGCGCCCTGCGCGCTCGGCGCCGTGCTCAGCACCGCGAACATCCCGAGCCTGCGCTGCAGAATGGTGTGCGGTGCCGCCAACAACATCATGGTGGACGGCGCGGCCGCTGCGCTGCTGAGCGACCGCGGGATTCTGTACATCCCCGACTACATCGCGAACGCCGGCGGTATCATCAGCTGCGGCTCCGAACTGCTGCCCGAGGGGCGCCAAATCGACAGCGTCAACCGCCGCATCGACGACATCTACAACACTGTTTTAAAGATTCTGGATATCGCCAAACGGGACGGCATCACGGCCTACGACGCCGCCGAACAGTACGCGCTCGGTATCATTGCCGCCGCAAAATAGCTTTTCATAAAATCCCGGATGAGCATCCGGGATTTTTTCTTTTTCCGGCCCACGGCGGACAAATCGCTATTTTTCGAATATATATTGTAAATAATATACGAAAATGCTATATTAAAAGCTGTTCACTATAGTATTATATTAAAGTTTTATCTGTTTTTTGTCGAGTATTTTATTGTGTCAAGAAGTGAGGATGTCTCATGGCAAAAAAAGCGGTGAAACGCAACCTGTTGTTTATCGTCCTTCTGCTGATTGCCGTCGGCGCGTTTGTCGTCACGCTCGGGACCGTCGCGAAGATCGGTATGAACAACGCGCTCGAGGAAAACGTCGCTTTTTTGGGCAGCGCGGTGCAGAGCCTTGCGCGGCAGGAACTGACCGGAAAACAGGACGACGCGCTGATTGAACAGATAGAGATCGTACTGGACCAGTTGTCGACCGGTGAGGGCATGAAGAAAACCTCGCTGCCCGACAGCGCGGAGTATCAACAGGCGATGGTTGACGCGCGGGCGCGCTGGTCGGAGATTCTGCAGGAGATCCGCGCCATGCGCATCGAGAAGGACGAGAGCGGTCTGGTCGTGCGCAGCCAGGAATTTTACGACATCACCGAGCGCCTCGGCGAGATCGCCATCAAGTACACCGAGGAGCTGAACGGCGAGTTCCGCACCATTCTGTTTGCCTCGGTCTCGGTGCTGTTCGCCTGTCTGATCGTCGGCTATGTCTTTGCGATTCTTGCGAACGACGAGCAGCGGCGGCACGCGCTGTCCACCAAACAGAAATTCATCGACGACCTGACGCAGATCAACAACCGCGCAGGCTGCGAGAACCATATCCGGCGCTACGCCAACAACACCAAGATCGATAAGGTCACGGTGTTCATGTTCGACCTGAACCGGCTAAAGGAGGTCAACAAGTCGCTCGGATTTACGGGCGGCGACCGCCTGATTGCCGAGTTCGCGCGGATCCTGAAGCAGGAGTCCGACCGCTACGGCTTTACGGGCCGGTACGGCGGCGACGAATTTATCTCCATTTTTGACGATATCAGCCCCTCGGATGTCGAGAACTTTTTGCTCAGCCTGAACGCCAAGGTCGTCGAGATGAACATGATGCGCACGAAAGAGCTCGAGAAAATCAGCTTCGCCGCGGGCTACTGCACCGGCAGGCTCGGCGAGACTAGCATCGACAGCATCATCAACGAAGCCGACCGGCAGCTCACCATCAACAAGAACAAGGCAGCGGACAGAGTGTCCTGACCCGGGTTTATGCGCCCCGGTACCCCATTACACTTACAGAAAGTTTTCGATATCCATGAGAAGAAAGAAAACCATCCGGACCGTCTCAATTGTTGTCTGTTTCGTCCTGTTCTGGGCGTTTGCGGTCGGAGCAACCACCAATCTTGCGGCACGGCACGCACAGGGCCGGCTGTCGACGCTGCAGCAACAGGTCACCGATTACCTCGCACAGACGATGCGCGACCAGAAACAGAGCTACACGAACGCCTACCAGTTTTTCGCGTCCTCCGCCGCCGTGAAGCCGGCGCTCGACGAGGACCTTCTGAAACTGTACATCGATCGCTACGATTCGGAGTTTATCGCCGTCGACCGCCTCGGCGACATCCTGAACAATCCCAGTAACTCTGTGCAGGCGCTGGGCGTCCAGTTTGTCAACAGTGTCGTGAACAGCGGGTACAGCTCCGCCTATCTGTCGGAGTGGGACGGCCAGAAAAATTATCTCGCGTTCGGGTTTGACATCGGCGCGCCGGAAAAGGTCATTCTGGTCCGTCTCATCCCCATCGGGGACTTAGCCGCCGATCTCCGCGACGCGTTTCGCGACGACGTCTCGTCGATCGCCATCTTCAACCAGTGGGGCAGCAAGATCTACGTCGACCGCTCCACGCCCGGCACGGATTCCGTCGACATTCTGTACGATCACGCATTGGCCGCCGCCACCTACAAAGAGATGATCGTTCCCGGCAGCTTCCTGACGGGCGGGGACAGCTACTTCTTCGTCGCACCCAAGGGGAACCTGCATCTGCTGCTCGGGTTTTCGGTGACGGAGACCCAGCTCAGCGCCGCCATGTATGCGATCCGCATCACCTACCTCGTCCTGATCGCCCTGACGCTGGTGCTGCTTGTCTTCTATTTCACCCTGTATCAGCAGATAAAGCGCCGATCCAAAGAGAACAACGCGAGCCGCGACTCACTGAGCGGTCTGATGATGTTGTCGGAGATGGAATCCAATCTCCAGCAATTCTTTAAACGAAACACGCCGAGAAGTTTTTGCTTTGTCCAGATGGACATAGTGTCATTTCGGCGTTTTAATATGATGTTCGGGTTTACGTCCGGCGACCTGCTGCTCAAGACGGTCGGCAAGTGCATCGGGGAACACTACCTCTGCGGCGCGCGGCTGAACAGCGATATCTTCGCCTTTATCGCGCCGGTCCACGAGGGTTTCATCGAGGAGATGGAGAGTCTGTTCCACAAGGCGGCGTCGGAGGAACTCGGCGAGCTCTACACCCAGATGACGAACTTCAAGTTCGGCCTGTTCCCGCTGTTGCAGGAGCACTTTTCGTTCCGCGACGCCATCGACGGCTCGATGATCGCGCTGCGCAACGCCAAGAGCGACGTCAAGCGGTCCTGCGTCATCTACGACAACGAGATGCTCAAGGCTGACAAAATCAACAAGCGCATCGCTATGAGCATGCTGACCGCCCTCGAGAATAAGGAGTTCCTGATGTACGTCCAGCCCAAATTCTCGGCGGACGGCGCGCGTTGCGGCGGCGGCGAGGCGCTGGTGCGCTGGCAGTCCGATCAGCTCGGATTCATGATGCCGTACCAGTTTATCCCGCTGTTCGAGCGAAACGGCTTTATCGCCGAACTCGACTTCTATATGCTCGACAAGGTCATGCAGTTCCTGCAGATGTGCAAAGAAAAAGGCAACAAGATTCTGCCGATCTCGGTCAACCAGTCCCGCATCACGATCATGCTGCCGAACTACCTCAGCCGCTTGCGGGAGATCGTCGAGAAATACGACGTCCCGCTGCACCACGTCGAGATCGAGATCACCGAGAATGTGTTCACCGAGTCCTACGAGACCATCAGTATGCTGATCTACGAGATCCGCGGCATGGGCTTTTCCATCTCGATGGACGACTTCGGAAAGGGCTACAGTTCGCTCAGCGCGCTGCGCGAGCTGCCGGTCGACATCCTGAAAATCGACAAGGAATTCCTGAACGAATCCGACGTCTCGACGGCCGGCCGCAAGATCATCCACAATATCCTGAATCTCGCGCGCGATCTCGGCATCGGCACCGTCTGCGAGGGCGTCGAGACCGGCACCCAGCTCGAGTTCCTGAACCGCGCCGGCTGCGACCTGCTTCAGGGTTACTACCTGTCCCGGCCGATGAGCGAAAAGGACTACTACGACAAATTCGTCCCCTAATGCAGTATAGTCCATTAGATTGAAAAGAGTTTTCACTTTTTTCAATCGGCAAGCAAAGCTTGCCGGCACGTCTATGGCGTGCAATGGACTATGCACTCGATTTACAGCAACTTCAAAAATGATTTACACAATCAATTTTGA
>JAVBVJ010000066.1:0-8888 GCA_031554355.1 Oscillospiraceae bacterium | reverse complement strand
TGGGTCAGCGCCTGCTGCAGCTGCACGATCGTCAGCTGGGCGACCATCGCGCCCGCGGTGGCGTCGGCGTACAGATTGCCGAGCTGCGCGGTCAGAACCGCCTCCTGAATGCCGAGCTCGGACAGCGCCTGATCGACAGCGGCGATGTTGGTGCCCGCGTTCTGCGCCTGTGCAACCAGATCGGGCAGGTCGTTCAGTGTCATGCCGAACTGCGCCGCGATGTCGGTGGCGAGCTGGAGATCGGTCACGGCCTGCGCGTAGTCGGGGTCGAGCAGACACTCGGCGACGACCTGTTCGTGCGTCCATGCGGGATTGGCCAGTTGAACCGCGGCCTCCTTCGTGGAAATGACGACCTGCGCGGCGGCGACATCGGCCTGCGCCTGAATCAGCGCCGGGGCCGCGATTTGTAGCAATGTCAGCTGCGCGCGCGCGCCGGTCAACTGCACGCGGGCGTTCTGCATCTGCTCCGCCAGCTGTTTCTGGCCCTTGATGATCTCATCTTTGCCCGCGTTGGCGGCGTTTCTGCCGCTGTACGCCGAGCCAAGCCCGCTGCGGATACCGCTCTCGTAATCCTCGAAGTTCGCCTCGATGGCGGCGCGCACCTTCTCGTTGAGCGCGATGATTTTGTCCTGATTCAGAACGATGTGCACCGATTCCTGAATGTTGCCGGAGACGGTCACGGCGGCCACGCCCTCGATGCCCTCGAGCTGGTAGATCAGCGTTTCGGTGACAAACGAGGAGAGGTCGATGACGGACAGGTTCTCCCCCTCGACCACGGCGACCGTGACGGGAATGATGTCGGGGTTGATGTTCAGAATAAACGGGTTGCCGATCATGGGGCCCCAGCCGCCGCGCACCGCCTCGATCTTCTCGCGGATGTGCACGATTGCGGTGTCCATGTTGATGCCGTCGTTGAACTGTAGCTGCAGCATCGAGGCGTTGGCGTTGGAGGTCGAGGAGACGCTCTTGATATTTTCCAGCGTCGAGAGACTCTGCTCGAGCGGCTTGGTGACCTCGTTCTCCACCTCCTCGGGACTTGCGCCGATGTAGGTGGTGACGACCATGACCATCGGCATCTCGATGCTGGGCAGCAGGTCGGGCGTCATGTTCGTAAAGGAAACAACGCCGAGAATGATGATCAGCACGACCGCGACCAGCACGGTAAACGGCTTTTGAACACTGAATTTTGCTAACATGACGTCGCCTTCTCTCCGGTTTCCTTGGCTTTATTCAAACCCGTAAACAACAGGTGCATTTTGAGACGGAACCGCTCAACGATGGAATCGATGTCGTCGAGGTTGTTGAACAGACCGACCATCGACTCGCGGAAAATCGAGTAGATCATCTCGACCGCCGCACGGAATTCGTCCTCGCCGGGCTCGCCCAGCAGCCGCCGCCCGACCTTCATCACCATGTTCATCAGCACGCTGTTCTCGGCGCGCATGGTGTGGCAACCGCTGCCCATGTACAGATACATATTGCGCAGCGCGCGCGCGTCGACGGTATCGACGGTGCCGTACTTGGCGATCAGCCCGAAAACCTCGCACAGCACTGTTTCCGCGGAACCGGTGTAGTTCAAAAAGTAGTTGAAATCCACCCGCAGCGTCTGGTGCTGGTAATACAGGAACATGTACTGGAACAGGTCATCGCGGTCCTCGAAATACTGGTAAAAACTGCCGCGCGGAATGCCGGCGTCCTGCACGATGCGGTTGATCGAGGTGTCCTCGAAAGGAACGCGCGCGATCTCGCGGCTGATAGCCGCCAGGATGCGCCGTCGCTTCTCCTCCGGCAGGTTTTGGAAGGTTGTTTTCGGCATAAATTCCTCTCGAAAATGACAGCTTGTCATTTTTTAGTCAAACAATTATATTATAATGAAAAAAATGAACGGTTTGTGAATAATCACGTTACAAATTGGTTACACACGCGATACATTATTTTGCACAGACAGCGGCGGAAGTATGATATAATGAGGACGCAACATCGATGAAGGAGTGAATAAATGAGAACGATTAAAATACTTGCCGCGGCGCTGATCGCGGTTATGATGCTGGCGGCCTGCGCGCCGAAGATCGAGACGCAGGATCCGGCGGACGCGCCGGGACAGACGGTCGACGAGGGCAAGACGCCGGCCGCCGCGCCGCAGGAAGTGTATCTTCAGGAAGGGGAGCTCGACGCGGATCTTTTCGCCGAAAGCGAATTGACGATGGTCAACATCTGGGCGACGTGGTGTTCGCCCTGTGTCGGGGAACTGCCGCATCTCGGTGCGCTCGCTGAAAAGTACAGCGGCCAGGGGGTTCAGATCGTCGGGATCTTGCTGGACGGCCGCGACGACGGCGCCATCGAGGCGGCCACCGGGCTGATCGAGGAGACCGGCGCGTTTTACACCCATCTGCTGCCGAGCAAGTTGATGGAGGCAAAATATCTGAAGAACATCCAGTCTATTCCGTCGACGCTGTTCTTTGACGCCGAGGGCAACCAAATCGGCAAGATGGTGGTCGGCGCGTACGACGAGGCGGGCTGGATCGAGATCATCGACGCGAAGCTGGCCGAGGTCCGCGGATGAGTCGGGCGCTGCGCAACGGCATCGCCGCGGTGCTGATTCTTGCCGGCGCGGCGTTTATCGCGGCCGGCGCATTGCGCGGGGAGGCCGCCGTTGTGCTGCAGAAGGCGATCCGCATCTGTCTGGAGTGCATCGGTATTGGGTAGGCGCACCGGACTAAAATTGATCCGGCTGCGGCACTGGATTCAAGCCGGTTTTTTCGCGCTGACCAACAGCTGGCTGCCGGGCTGGTTTAGCGGCCGCATCTATCAGGGGACGCTCAAGACGGTGTGCCTGCCGGGGCTGAACTGCTACTCCTGCCCGGGGTCGCTCGGCGCCTGCCCGATCGGGGCGATGCAGGCGGTGCTGAATAACCGCAACTATAAAGTCGCATATTACGTCGTAGGAACGCTGCTGCTGACCGGCGCATTTTTGGGGCGGCTGGTGTGCGGGTGGCTCTGTCCGTTCGGTCTGGTGCAGGATCTGATTCACAAGATTCCGGTGCGCCGCAAGCGAAAGACGCTGCCCGGCGACGCGGTGCTGCGCTACCTGAAATACGCGATTCTGGTCGTGTTTGTTATCGTTCTGCCGCTGTTCGCCACCGGGCAGTACGGCGTCGGCAGTCCGTGGTTCTGCAAGTTAATCTGTCCGTCGGGCACGCTGCTGGCGGGCTGGCCGCTGACGCTGATGAACGCGAGTCTGCGGGAGACACTCGGCGGGCTGTTCCTCTGGAAAAACGCCGTGCTGATCGCGCTGCTGGTACTGTCCGTCTTTGTCTTCCGTCCGTTCTGCCGCTACCTCTGTCCGCTCGGCGCGGTTTACGGGCTGATGAACCCGGTCGCGCTGTACCGGTTTTCCTGCGACGCCGAACGCTGTACGCGCTGCGGCGCCTGTCACAAAGCCTGCCCCGGCGACATCAAGGTTTACGAAAAACCGAACTCCCCGGAGTGCATCCGCTGCGGAAAATGTATCGAGGCCTGCCCGCACGCGGCGCTCGGCACGGCAAACGGTTGCAATCGCAACCGAAAAAGCGCGCAATAAACGGTGTAATATAGTTGAAATACAACTTTGAAAGGAAATGGATATCATGGCAGTTTTAGAAGTGACCAACGAGAATTTCGAGCAGGAGGTTCTGAAAGCGGACAAGCCCGTTCTGGTCGATTTTTGGGCGCAGTGGTGCGGCCCCTGCCGCATGCTCTCCCCCGTCGTCGATGAGGTCGCCGAGGAGGTCGAGCAGGTCAAGTTCTGCAAATTGAACGTTGACGAGGCCAACGAGATCGCGCGGACCTACAACGTGATGAGCATCCCGACGCTGATTCTTTTTAAGGACGGCAAGATTCTGTCGCAGTCGGTCGGCGTCATTCCGAAAAACAAACTGCTCGATTTTGTCGCGCAGTCATGACGCGGGACATCGTGATTGTCGGCGCGGGCACCGCGGGTATGACCGCGGGCCTGTACGCCGCGCGCGCCGGGCTGAACGCGCTGATTCTGGAGCGCAAGAGCTACGGCGGGCAGATCATCAACACCCCCGAAATCGTCAATTACCCGGGATTCGCCAAGATCTCGGGTTTTGAGTTTGCCGAAAATCTGCGGAGCCAGATCGAGGCGTTCGGCGTCGAGATCCGCATGGAGAACGCGACGGGCATCGCCGAGCGGGCGGGCGGAAAAACCGTCCTAACCGAGGGCGGGAGCATCGATTGCCGCGCCGTCATTCTGGCGACGGGCGCGCTGAACCGGCCGCTCGGGATCGACGACGAGCAGAAATACATCGGGCGCGGCATCTCATACTGCGCCACCTGCGACGGGATGTTCTTCCGCGGCCGAGAGGTCGCGGTCGTCGGCGGCGGCAACACCGCGGTCGAGGACGCATTATTTTTAAGCAACTACTGCAGTCAGGTGACGCTGATTCACCGCAGACAGGGTTTCCGCGCCGAACCGGCTATGCTGGAGACGCTGCGCAAAAAGGAGAACGTGCGCTTTGTGCTGGACAGCGTCGTGACCGCATTGGACGGCGAGGACCGGCTGACGTCGGTGATCGTCGAGAACACGGCGACCGGACAGCGCGATCTGCTGGTGCTGGACGGGCTTTTTGTCGCGATCGGGCAGACGCCCGACAACGGCGCGTTTTCGCCGCCCGTTGCACTCGACGAATACGGCTATATCCTCGCGGGCGAGGACACGCGCACCAACGTGCCCGGCATTTTTGCAGCAGGCGACGGCAGAACCAAGCAGCTGCGCCAGCTCGTAACGGCGGCGTCGGACGGCGCGACGGCGGCATTGGCGGCCGCAGCGTATCTCGATCAATAATTCACACTCTGTTTTTCTTCTTGTTATTTACTTCTGATATGATATAATCAACAGTAGAGAAAAAAGGAGAAACGGCCATGATAGTGAACTCGTATAAAGTGATCGACGGAATGTACAACAGCGCTGTCATCGTGGATAACGGAGAACTTGTTGTCAATGGAATAGTCGGCGGACAGATTTCGCTTAAAAACAGCCGTCTGAAATGCAACGGGATCCACAACGGAAACCTGCTGATCTCCTACGACTCTATCGCCGAGCTGCGCGGCATCTCCAAATGCCGAAAGGTGACCGGGGAGGGCCAGCTGCTGGTCATCGGGTCGCTGGACTACGAGGTGATGGAGATGACCCCGGAGCGTGTCACCTACTTCCCCGGCTCCAAAATCAACGGCGTCGTGCAGGAGTAAGCGTTTCAAACAAATAACAAGTGGCAAGACCCGGCAGGGAACCTCCCTGCCGGGTTTTTTTGCGGTGCGTTGGGCGATGAAGCGGGGCGGGCACAGAAAAAGCCCGCCGTCTGCGAACGCAAACGGCGGGTCCTAAAAATATACAACGAGTAGACTAAAAACTAATAATACTAATAGCAATTAATCTTCAAGATACAGCTCTTTGAACCTGGCGAGGCCGTCGGCGTCGATGTCCAGCCGCTCGGCGAAGAACGCCTCCATCGAGGGGAAGTTGCCCTCGATGTATTCGAACACCGAGTTGATGTAGGTCTCTTTTACGCCGGTCATGGTGCGGATGAGGTTCGCGACCTTCTCGTCCTTGACGAGCGCGGTGATGCTCTGGATCATCGCGTCGTTGGAGTCCTTCATGAACAGGTCGGTCGCCATGTAGTCGGCGACGATGGCGGCGCGGTCGACGCCCAGCGCCGTCAGGATCAGCGCGGTCGCGATGCCGACGCGGTCCTTGCCCGCGCTGCAGTGGTAGAGGGTCGCGCCCTCGTCCCGCGTCATCAGCAGGTTGAAGAATTCGCGGTATCCCTGGATGCAGTTGTCCGAGGACACGATGGGGGTGTACACGCCGGCGAGGTAGTCCTTGTCGGTGTCGAGCGTGCCGTTCTGGTAGGCCTGAAAGATGGCCATCATGTTCATGCGCGCGCCGGTCTCCTGCGTGATGCCCATCTGGGCAACCTCCAGAATCGGGATCTCGTAGCGGGCGACGCCGGGCCACGCGGGGTCGGGGCTGTCGTCCTTCTCGTCGTCGATGCGGAAATCGACGATGGCGCGCAGTTTCAGCGTGTTGACCAGCATCTCGGCGTCGCTCTCGGTCGCGCGGCGAAGCGCACCGCTGCGAATCAGCCTGCCGGAGCGGACGGTCTTTCCGTCCATCGTGCGGATGCCGCCGAGGTCGCGGGTGTTGTTTAAGCCCTCCAGCTTAATTTGGCGGGAGATATTGTCAGAAGCCATGGGGTGGTAGATTCCTTTCTCTTCAATTGGTCGGTTCTTTATAGGTAATCAGATTCATCTGATAGGGCAGCATCTCTTTCCAGAAAAACTTGACGGGGTTGAAGTACTTGCGGTACAGGTGCTCGTTCGAGGTCAGCAGGATGATGGTATCGGCGCCCATCTCCGCGGCCATGGGAACGGCCAGTTCCGCGTTCATCTTGGTGGTCTTGGATCCGTTCTCGACGACCAGCAGCGCGGGGTCGACGCCGGCCTCGACCAGCAGGCGGTGCATGACGTCGGCCTCGGCGACCGACGCTTTTTTATTGGGCGCGCCGCCGGACAGAATGACGCGGTCGGGGTTCCATTCCTGAATCATGCGGCAGGTCATCGCGACCCGTTTTAGCATCAGTTCGGGCACCGACCCGTCGTCGTTCATGCGGTGCCCTAATACTATTGCGACTTTCATAAGACCTCCGGATAGGGACTAGTTCAGATAGTTACTAGTTGCGAGTTGTTAGACACTAGTTGATGTAGTGCCGCGCGTCGCGCGACACATTGGATGTAAGGACGTTTCGCAGACGGTGCATCCATTCTTTATTGCGGGTAAGGCATGGTAAGTCCAGACAGTTGTCCATTGTCGGCTGCAAAACAGGTAGCAGTAGAGAGATAATACCGTTCCAGTTTGCAGCCCAAGTAGTTGTTAGTTTCTAGACGCTGGTTGTTAGTATCGCTCCGCGAAAGCGGATACAGGTCAAGGGCTAAAGGTCAAGTCGGTACAGAAGCGTCCCTGCTCTTAAGCCTAAAACTTGTGTTTAAATCCGGCCTCGCACTCCTCCCGCGAGATCTCGCCGTTGTTGAACCGGGCCATCAGCTGGACGTCGCCATCGCGCAGTTTATAGAAGAATAATATCACAATTCCGACGGCAAGGCCAATCATGGGAACCAGCGCGTAGGTGATCCAAAGCCCCTGCAGCGCGTGCGGCGTCTGGGTGACGCCCATCGCCTCGAGTTGGGCGAAGTTGTCTGCGCTGACCGTCTGCCAGCCGAACAGCCCCAGAATGCCGACGCCCAGCACCGAGGTGACGGCGGTGCGCAGTTTGGCGAAGAAGGTCTGCGTGGCGAAGGCGATGCCTTTGGCGTCGACGCCGGTTTTGTAGAAGCCGTACTCCGCGCAGTCGGGGGTGAACATATAGCCCAGCATCGCGGGAACACTGAAGAAGACGCCGCGGAGAATGACCAGCACGATGTGGGTCATTAAGCTGCCGTAGCCGACAAAGTAGGTAACAAGTCCGAGGACAAGCGAGACGCCGAGGCTGATCATGTACAGCGGGTACTTGCCGAACCGGCGCACCAGCGCGGGCACAAAGAACCCGGTGACAATCATGGGAACCGCCATCGCGATGCCGATCAGGGTTGCGACCGACGCGCTGTTAAACAGGTAGAACCCGATGAACAGCGAGACCGTCTGCGCCGTGTTGGCGGCGTTGATGGCGAAGGAGGAGAGGCTCATCAGCAACAGATATTTGTTGGAGACGAAGTACTGCATCATCTGCTTGATAGAGATGGGCGGCTCGTCCGTGGTGGAACCGACGCGCTCTTTTCCTTTAAATACAAATAAGGACATCGAGAGCACCGCGACCACACAGATCGCGATGGCCGCCGTGAAGTAGGTCATGCCGATCTGCTTGTCGAGCAGCACCGGGAACGCCATGGTGACGACCATCGCGCCGACCATACCGAGCATGCGGCCGTAGGTCATGATCGTGGTGCGCTCAGCCAGATTGTCCGTCAGCGTGGTGACGACGCCGAAGTTCGGCACGTCGCAGATGGTGTAGGCGGTGTCCCACAGAATGTAGGCGACAGCCAGCCAGATCAGCTTGAGGGTCTGCGACAACCCCGAGGGCATCGCATACAGCAAAATGGTGGTGATGGGAATCAGCAGCAGCGAGATACGCAGCCACGGCATAAATCTGGCGCCGCTCTTGAAGCGAATCTTGTCGATGATGCCGCCGAACAGCGCGTCGTTGATCGCGTCCCAGATCTTCACGACCAGCATGACGCCGGCGACCGCGGCGATATCGAGATCGCGCATCAGCAGGAACGCCATGATAAAGGCGTTGACCAGAGAGTAGATCAGGTTCTGACCCATGTTGTACAGGCCGTAGGACAGGCGCTCGGTGCGCGATGTTCGAAATGTCGATGCAGATTTTGTCGGCATAACAGACTCCTTTCCCGGTTCCGTCCGGCGGAGGGCAGTCGGTCGGAATCCTCAGCAGATGGATGCCTTTACAGAACGCGCGGCGGCGAACGGTAGAGGCGCGATTAATACAATAATAAGGGATTGCGCGGGTGAAATCAAGAGCACGCTGCTCCCTGCGCGCGGCGGAATATTCCGCAACGCACACGGCGGCGTTGTGTAAAAGGAAAAAAACATCGAAAAAAATCGGTCAAACGCTTGACTTCATGGTGCGCAGTCGATATAATAAATTTCGCGCCTCAAAAACGAGCGGCGCGGTTGGACCTTGAAAATTAAACAATATTGCAAGCTTGAAAGGACCCTTTTCAAGGAAAAGAAACGCGGTTGAGAGACCGCGAAGCGAACTGGTGCTTGACTTTGGAAGAAGTGAGGTACGAGACGCAGTAATTAAAGGAAGCTA
>JAVBVJ010000148.1:0-9796 GCA_031554355.1 Oscillospiraceae bacterium | reverse complement strand
CGAGGCGATGGCCACCGCGCGCAACAGTTCGTCGACCGAGAATACCTCGCCGGGTTCCATCCAGATCTGGGATCCGCCCATCGAGTAGGCGTGCTCGGAGCAAACGACCGGGTCCTCGAGCGAGATCTTGCCCGCCTCGATCGCTTCCATCGTCAGAATCATCGTCATAATCTTCGTGATCGACGCGATCGGCCGCTGCTCGGTCGAGTTGAGCTCGTACAGCACCTCGCCCGTCTCCTTCTCGATCAGGATCACCGCGCGGGCGTCGAGCGGCAGCGCCGGCGCATCGGCCGCCGCCATGCGGAAGACGACATCCTCCGCCAACAGCCCTGTGATTGCGTAGAACTCGTCGTCTCCGTCCGAGACGTATGCGGACACCGTCGCCGTCCCCATCAGCAGTACCACCATTAACAGGGCACAAATCATCCTTTTTATCTGCATACCGAATCCTCCATTGGAAAAGCGCGTCCTTTTTTTCATTTGCACTCCGACGGCGTTTTCTTTATAATTGTATTGTTGTTTTGGAATGAAAATACCGGAGAACCCCGTGAATTTCCTGATTTACACCTTTGGCTGCAAAGTAAACAGCTATGATTCGGCCGCGATGTCGCAGGTCCTGATCCGTCACGGCTATCAGCCCGCGGGCAGCGAGCAGGACGCCGATATTCTGATCGTCAACTCGTGCACCGTCACCGCCAACAGCGACCGCAAAGTGCGGCAGCTGCTGCGCAGGCTCCGCCGCAGCTGGCCGGACAAGACGCTGGTGCTGTGTGGCTGCCTGCCGCAAGCCAATCCCGGTATCCTCGACCTTGTCCCCGACGTCGACGTCGTGATGGGCACCGGCAACCGCGGCGACATCGCGTCGGTGCTGGCGCAGTACCACGAGAAACAAACGACCGTGTCCGCCATCCGCGCGCTCGGCGGCCGCGGTTTTGAGCCGCTCGAGGCCGACGACATCGAGGGGCACACCCGCGCTTTTCTGAAAATCGAGGAGGGTTGCGACCGCTTCTGCGCCTACTGCGTCATCCCCTATGCGCGTGGCGGCATCACCTCGATGGCGCTGCCGGACATCGACACCGCCGTCCGCCGCTTCGCCGTAGGCGGGTACACCGAGATCGTGCTGACCGGCATCAATCTTTCCTTTTACGGGCGCGGCGCCGCGGACACGCTCGCCGACGCCGTGCGGACTGCCGCCGCGGTCGACGGCATCGTCCGCATCCGGCTGGGCTCGCTCGAACCCGACCTGCTGTCCGACGACTTGATTGCGCAGCTCGCCGCCGTCGATAAATTGTGCCCGCAGTTTCATCTGTCGCTCCAGAGCGGCTGCGACCGCACGCTCGGGCGCATGAAACGCCACTACACCGCCGCGCAGTACCGAGAGACCGTTGCCCGCCTCGGTGCCGCGTTTGACCGCCCGACGTTCACGACCGATGTCATCGTCGGGTTTCCGGGCGAGACCGACGCGGATTTCCGCGAGAGCCTGGATTTCGTCCGGTCCGTCGGCTTTCTGAAAGTCCACGTGTTCCCCTACTCCGAACGGCCGGGCACCGTCGCCGCGGCGCTGCCCGACGCCGTGCCCAGGGCGGCGCGCACGGCGCGCGCCGCCGCCATGACCGCGGCCTGCGATGCGGTGCGGGCGGGCATTCTTGCTTCCGCCGCCGGCTCCGCCGTCCGCGTCATCGCCGAACAGCCCGCAGGAGACGGCTTTCGCGGGTACACCGACCGCTATCTGCCGGCATTGCTGCGCGGCGAGGGCATTCATACCGGAGACGTTGTCCGGGGCATCATCACCCGCATAATGGAAGACTGCTGCGTTGTTGACGCAGATTCGTCAAAAAAATAACTGTTGAGAATTATTCGGTTTTTATCTTAACCTTTTCTTCCGCTTTCAACGGCACTTACTTATTGATTGAAAGGATTTCGCGATGAAAAAGTTTACATTGCTTGCAGTACCCCTGCTTTATGTTCTTTTTCTTTCCGGCTGTCCTGCTGCAGGCAATCCTAAAAGCGCGGAAAGCACAGAAACAGCGTTCTATGCAATCTACCCGCTATCCAATTTCCGGCAGCTGACAACTTTTTCAACCGGCGCGTACTACAATCCCCGGCCCAGCGAACAAGGAAACCTGTTCGGCGGAGATCCCGCGGTGCTCTACTTGGACTTTTCAACGCTTTCCGTTAAAAGATCGGATAATCCATTACTGACATATATCACACCGTACACTTTTTTCACCGACGAAAAGTATCTCTACTGCATCGAGTCCGATGAAAACCGCCTTGTATTCTCCCGCGCGAACCTGGACGGCGCGAATAAGATTGACGTGCCGGTACCGGATTCTTTCGAACTTGCGCCTGTGGGCGGCTATATCGTGAGCGGCAGCAATGATCGGCTCTACTTGCTCCTTTTGAGCGAAAACCTGTCCGCGAACCGGCATTTCACTGTCGCGGCAGTCGATTTTGCGAACAAACGGATTGAAGCGCTTTCGCAAATCGAAGCATACCGCAGCGACTACTCTATTTTAGGTGTCATTGAAAATGCGCTGATCATCGGTGAGGCCCGGCTTCCGGACAGCCTCGGCGGCGGCATTGTCGAAAACGCACTGGGCTTCTCTTTATTTGATCATCACATTCTGCAATTCTCTCTGGAACCTCTCGGAGAAGAGATTTTGGAATATCCCGGCGAATGGATTGATCTGATTGACCCTGAATACCATTTTACAGACCGATTCAATCATACAATTTATGTGCACAGCGAAACACCGTTGGGCAGCGCAGCTGTTCGCAGGATCAATTATGCGTCAAATCTCGATGAGATGATCCAGTTCGACAGTCTTGAGTTTCCGTTTGATGAAGCCCTTTTGCACAAAGAGATTTCGCTCATCCCGCTGGCGGCCACGCCGGACGGCTTTATTGTGAAAGTCGGCTATTTTAAGGAAAGTCTCTTCGGAGGGTATGCGTTCCCTGTCTTCGGATATATTTCAAAAACAGATTATGAAAACGGCCGCTTTCAAGTTCAGCTGTTTGACTACACCGAGATTCTTTCGTAGTCAAAGACTGTTCCTCTTAAAATCGTATTCTTCCGAGACAGAAAAAAAGCGCGTTCCCGAAACCGAGGACGCGCTTTTTGCAGCATTTTGCATCTGTGCTATGGTTAGGCGGCCAACGCGAATGACGATCGCGGCGGCCGCGTTATTACGCTTTCATCGGACAATGTGCAGCAGCATGCTGGCGACCTGGAAGTAGACGATCAGCGACACGGCGTCGACGACGGTCGTGATGAACGGCGCAGCCATCACCGCGGGGTCGAAGCCCAGCCGCTTGGACAGGATCGGCATCATGCAGCCGACCAGTTTGGCGATGATGACGGTGCACAACATCGTCACGGCGACGACAATCGCGACCATCACCCCGACGCGGTCGAGCAGCAATAGTTTCAGGAACACCGCCACCATCAGCGTCGCGCCGCTGATGACCGCCACGCGGATCTCTTTCCAGATTACCCGCGCGAGGTCCCCGAACGAGATCTCGCCCAGCGAGATGCCGCGGATGACCGTGACCGACGACTGGCTGCCCGAGTTGCCCGCGGTGTCCATGAGCATCGGGATAAAGGCGGTCAGCGCGACCTGTATGGCCAGCGCGTGCTCGTAGTTCTTGATGATCATGCTCGTAAACGTCGCGGACACCATCAGCAGCAACAGCCACGGGATGCGCGCTTTCCAGATCTCGAACACCGTCATCTTGAGGTAGGGTTTGTCGGTCGGCGTGATGGCCGCCATCTTCTCGATGTCCTCGCTGTACTCCTCCTGCATGACGTCGATCGCGTCGTCGAACGTGACGATCCCGACGAGGCGGTTCTCGCGGTCGACCACCGGCATCGCCATGAAGTCGTACTTGCCGAACTGCATCGCAACCTCCTCCTTGTCGTCGAAGGTGTTGATCGAGATCACGTTCTCCTCCATGATCTCCTCGATGGTCTGTTCAGGCTCGGCGAGCAGCAGGTCTTTGACCGAGACCAGCCCCTCGAGCTTGCGGTTCCTGTCGATGACGTAACAGGTGTAGACCGTCTCCTTGTCGAGGCCGGTCTTTTTAATGCGCGCAAAGGCGTCGGCCACCGTCATCGTCTTGCGGAGATCGATGAATTCGATGGTCATGATGGTGCCGGCGGTGTCCTCGGGATAGTTCAGCAGCTGGTTAATGCTGGCGCGCGTCTCGCTGTTGACGTTGCTTAAAATCCGTTTGACGACGTTGGCGGGCATCTCCTCGATGATGTCCACGGTGTCGTCGAGGAACAGGTCGTCGATGACTTCTTTCAACTCCTTGTCGCTGAAGCCCTTGATCAGCAGCTCCTGCGTATCCGGCGACATCTCGACAAACGTATCGGCCGCGGTCTCTTTGGGTAATATTCGGTACACCAGCAACAGTTCTTCTGTTGTGATGTCACCGGAATCCAGCATTTTTTCGATCGCGTCGGCGATATCGACCGGATTCTCCTCCTGCAGCATCTCCCGCAGTTCCTTTTTTCGCTTGTTCTTCACCAAATCGTAGAGTTTTTCAATCATTTTGACACCTCCTGTCCCAATAAAATAACCGCACCACGAACAGTGGCGCGGCCGTAAGCCGTGTTTGATTGTCGAAGAAAAAATCGACACCACCGTTCAAGCTTTAGCTTCACAGGGCAATGAAGTTGCGTTAGATGACGCCTTGTTTTTCGACATCACCTGCTAACCAGCTAATAGTGTCTCCACCATGTTGCGGCAGCAACCCGTATCCCTGGGGTAACCTTGCCTACCGGATTCAGTTTTCTTCTATATTCTATGATTATGTCCGCTTTTTGTCAATCTTTTTCGAGAACAGGTCCCGCAGTCCCGCGAGGATAATAAAGACAGCGAACGCCTTGCGCAGCCAGTCCCCCTCCACCGCCGTCGCGAGCCAAAAGCCGCCGAATACCGAGACGGCCCCGATGCCGCCGCAGATCAGCGCGGTTTTGATGTCGATCATCTTGTTTTTGATATGAATGATCACCGACAGCACGATGATCGGGATAAAAAACAGCAGGTTGACGCCCTGCGCCGCCTTCTGTTCGATGTCGGTAAAGAGGGAGAGATAGACGAGCAGAATAAACCCGCCGCCCATGCCCATCGATGCCAGAATGCCGGACGCCGCGCCGACCAGCGTCGCCACCAGCCACTCGCTCATCGCAGCAACATCACCGCCCCGGACAATGCGATGATGCCGCCGAAAACGCGCCGCAGCACATCGGATTGGATATTTTTCAGGAACGCTGTGCCGAGCAGCGCGCCCGCGACCCCGCCTGGCAGAAACATCAGCCCCTCTTTGTACTCGACATGTCCGTTGGCGGCGTACAGGCCGAACGACACGAGGCTCATGATCAGAATCATCAGCGTCGCGGTCGCGTGCGCCTTGGGCTCGTCGTCGATCAATTTGCGCAGAAACAACACCGCGACGACCCCGCCGCCCGACCCGAACAACCCGTTCAGAAACCCGCTCGTCAGCCCGCCGACAACCCGTGTCCCGCGTCCTTTTTTGTCCTGTTTTTCCTTCTCCATCGCGCCCTCCCTTTTCCGGTTATTATTCTCCGGCGGCGCGAATTTATCCGGCTTTTCCCGCAAAAAAACAGCCGCGCTGCGGCTGTCGGTTTGTTTCGGTTGTCCCGTTACCGTCCGATCAGATCGCGGACGACCTCCCCGGCGATGAGGTAACCCGCCACCGGGGGCACAAACGCGACCGAGGCCGGTGTCCGCTCCGCGTCCGCCGTTTCGGCGGGCGGGTCGGCCGCGTAGAGCACCTTGACGCCGTCGATGCCGCGCTTCTTGAGTTCACGCCGCATCACGCGCGCCAGCGGGCATCCGCAACCGGCGGTCTCCTCGATGGTTCCGATTACAAAACTGCCCGCGTCGATGCGGTTGCCGGTGCCCATGCAGGAAATCACCGGCACGCCCAGATCGCGGCACAGCGCGATCAACGCCAGCTTGGCGGTGACGCTGTCAATGGCGTCGACGACATAGTCGGGTTTGAACGCCGTCAGCGCGGCGGTGTTGTCTGCCGAGAAGCGCTCGTGGATCGCAACGACCTGCGCCGCGGGGTTGATGCTGCCGACCCGCAGCGCGGCGACGTCGCTTTTGGCCAGTCCGACGACATCCCGCGTCGCCAGAATCTGGCGGTTCAGGTTCGTGATCTCGAAGACGTCGGCGTCCATCACGAACAGCGCGCCGACGCCGCAACGCGCCAGCGCCTCCAGCGCCGCGCCGCCGACACCGCCGAGCCCGATGACCGCGACCCTGCTGCGCGCGAGCAGCGCCGATTTGTCGGCGCCGATCAGCCGGTTCTGACGGTCCTGCCAGTCGCTCATGGATTCTCCTCAAAAAAACAAACCCCGAGTTGCCCCGGAGTTTATGTGCCCCCGCCTTGCCGTCTGCAGCCGGTTTAGAACCCGTCTCGTGACGGTGGGTAAACCTGCCCGCACACTTCTCGCTCCCTACTTCCCTTGCGGGGAGGTCTGCAATCCATGTGCGGAGCAAAAGATCCCGATTCTAATCTTGTAGGATTAAAAAAGGCCGCAACACATCGAACAAGGCAGGGGTTGTTTAATTATTCTTCGTCGAGCTCTTCCGACTCCTCGACTTCCTCGAACTCGTACAGGTCCGAGAGGCGTTCCATGAAAATCTCGCTGATGCGGTCGAACTCGTCGTCGTCCTCGATCAGCTCGAGATATTCCTCGCCGTTCTCGTCGGTCATCGCCTTCATGATGACCAGGTTTCCGTCGCCCTCGAGCAGGTCGGGGTCGTCGGCGCCCGCAATCAGCGCGCAGTAGATCACGCCGCCGTCCTCCAGCGAGTCGACCAGTTCAAAATTGTGGTCCACGCCGTCCTCGTCGGTCAGCGTCACGATATCGGGCGAGAAATCCTGTTCCTCTTCCGGAGTCATTTCTTTTTCTTTATCCATACTGTACCTCTGCTTTTTGATACTTCTATTTTAAGTCTTTCAAAAATGAATGTCAAATTCGCTGTTGCCTATTTTCGATATTTATCTTAATATAATATCAGCTGAACGAGAATCTTCCCGAATTGAGGTTGACCATGAAAAAAGTTGTGGCGATTGTTTTACTATGTCTGCTGGCAGTCACCCTGTTCGGCGCCTGCAAGAGCGGAACACAGAAAACCAGCGACATCGTTCCGCAGCTGGCCGGGCCCAAAGAGGGCGACACCATCGCGATTTTTGATACCAGTTACGGCACCTTTAAAGCCGTGCTGTTCCCGCAGTACGCCCCGAAAACCGTCGAAAACTTTGTGGCGCTCGCGAAGCAGGGCTACTACGACGGCCTGCTGTTCCACCGCATCGTCGCGAATTTCGTCATCCAGACCGGTGACCCGACCGGCGTCGGCAACGGCGGCGAGAGCGCAACCGGAAACTTTGTGAAGGACGAGTTCACCGACGACCTGCACCACTACGGCGGCGCGCTCGGCATGGCGAACGCCGGGCCGGATAAGAACACCAGCCAGTTCTATGTCGCCAACAACACCACGGTAGAAAAAAACACGCTCGAAAAAATGACGACGCTCGGCTACTCCGCCGCCGTCATCGAGGGCTACAAAAGTTTCGGCGGCGTTCCGGCATTGGATTTCCGCTACACCGTCTTCGGTCAGGTCTACGAGGGCATGGACGTCGTCAACAAGATCAACGCGGTCGAGGTCGACAAGGACGACCGGCCGGTCAAGGACATCGTCGTCAACAGCGTCACCGTCGAGATCTACCAGCCCTGAATCCATCAAAGATAAAACTGCCGGAAGAAATCGCGCGATTTCTTCCGGCTTTCTGTTGCCCGATGCGCGGAGTCAGTCGGTCGGTCCCTCGACCTCGGTCGGCGCGGCGGTATCGACGGTCTCCTCGGGCGCGGGGGCCTCCGGTTCTCCGGCAGGCGGTGTCGGATTCGGCAGAATCGTCTCCTGCGTCTGCTGCTGCGGCGCCGCGACAAACAGCGGGAACAGCGAGTTCGTCGTGTTGTCGACGATGTGTCCGGCGATAATGTTGCCGTCGTAGATGATCAGCACCGCCGACACCTTGTTGCCGAGATCGGGGCGGTTGGTGACGACATAGGTGCATTTCTTCACTGTTTTCCCCCGGAAATCCTCAAGGTTGAAGCCGGTACTTTTCAGAATCTCGTTGTAGGCCGCGAAGCGCTCGTCAAACTCCTCCGGTACCGCGACCTCGGCGATCGAGCTCGTGGGGTCGACCTGAATACCGACCGACAGCAGGTAGTTCTCGCGCTCCTCCTGCGTCGCGCCTGCGATGGGCTTTGTCTCCGCGCCCGATTTCCCTTTTATACGTCCAATCACATGAATTGCGACAAAAACCAGCACAATGCCGAGAACCAGAATCAACAGAACTCTGCCGATCTGTTTTTTGCCAACGGATGCTGCAAGCATAGTTTCCTTCCCTTCCTTTTCTTTTCTTAGTCATATATATGAACGAAAAAACCGGACAATTCCCATTTTGCGGGAATTGTCCGGTTTTGTACGGATTCTGGTTTTTTCGTCACTTATGGTAGGACGAGCCCGTCTGAATACTCATTGCGCGGTACAGCTGCTCGAGCAGCATCAGACGCGCACGCTGGTGCGGAAAGGTCATCGCAGACATCGAAAGCTTTAGCGCGGCTTGCTGCTTCAGCTTATCCGAAAGTCCAAGCGACCCGCCGACGACAAAGTGGATTCGGGAATCCGTTTGCGCCGCGTTCCGCAGATAGCCGGAAAAGGAGACGGAATCCATCGGCTTTCCTTCGATACAAAGCGCGGCCAGCAGACCGCGTTTCTTTTGGATGTGCGCGAGAATTCGATCGCTCTCGGTCTCAATTACCTTTCGGCGCGCCGCGTCGGAATCCTCCGCAAGTTTCGTTTCAGAAAGTTCGGTCACCGTGATGTTCGCATACGCGCCGATGCGTTTTTGGTACTCCGCACAGGCGTTTTGGAACATCGCGTCCACCTTTCCGATACAGACCAGTTCGATGGACAGCATAGCTACACCTCGATCACTTCGCTGATACCGTGGCGCGGCGCAACAATCACGCGGCAGGTCTCGCCGTCGATACCGTGGTTCTCCAAACTGCTCAGCACGGTGGTCAGCGCGAGTTCCGGTGTGTTATTCTCCTCGCTTAAATGCATCAGCATAATACAGCTTGTCCCGCACTGCGCCAGCATGGCGGCGGTCGCGGCACACTCGTCGTTACACAGATGCCCGTGCATCGAGCGGATACGGTTTTTCAGGTACCGCGGGTAGTTGCCGCTCTCCAGTTTGTAGTCGTCGTAGTTGGATTCCAGCGCAACAAGCTTGCACCCGCTTAGAATCTCCAGTACATCGTCGGACACGTAGCCGAGGTCGGTCGCCAGTGCGACGCTGCGCTGCGCGTCGAGGTCAACACGGTAACCGAGACAATCCAAACTGTCGTGGCTGTTCTGGAACGCGCGCACCAACAGACTCCCAACGACCACCGCGTCGCCCGGCTCCACGGCGTGCAGTTCCGTCGCAACCGGGATATGGCTGTGTTTGCGTAGATAACCTAATATCGGCGCCGAGCTGTACAGCGGCGAGGGATAGTGCTTCAAAAACGTCAGCAAGCCGGCGATGTGGTCGCCGTGCTCGTGGGTCACAAAAATCGCGCTGACCGCCGCTGGATCGATGTTTGCCGCTTGCATCGCCGCGACTATCGACCGGCAGCTGGAGCCCATGTCGATGACGATGGTGGTATTCCCGTCCGTAATCGCCGTACAGTTGCCGCTGCTTCCGC